>NZ_JAOQJN010000004.1:154132-266060 GCF_025567085.1 Bovifimicola ammoniilytica
AAATAGATGATTATCAGTTAGTAGAGCTAAATAAGGAGATAAATAATTTGACAGAAGAAAAAGTTATATTTATCTCTAATTATGTGGGTTATCCGATTAATGAATATATGAAGATTACTATTTCTAATGACAGAATGGAAGCAAAAGTCAGATTTTATCCTCCAAGTAATGATGGTAAGAGAATGGATATAGATGAGATGAAAGGTGATTTGAAAGCGCTTGGTATTAAATACGGAATTGACGAAAGAGTATTTCAAGTTATAAGCAAAACACCTATATATTGTACAGATTTTATTGTAGCCAGAGGTAAGATGGTTAGAGAAGGTACGAATGCCAGTATAGAATATTTATTTAATACAGACAGAAGAATACGTCCTAAACATAATGACGATGGCTCAGTTGATTTCCATCAGCTTAATAATATAAGCCACATAAAAATTGGAGATAAATTAGCTATACTACATATGGCTGACAAGGGCGAAAGTGGAATAGACATCATGGGAGCATATATTAATCCAAAACCTGTTAAAGATGTTAAGTTAAAATACGGTAAAAACATCAAATTATCAGATGATGGATTGAGTATTATTTCAGAAGTAAATGGTCATGCTATTTTAGAAGGCGACAGGGTATTCGTATCGGATTGCTATGATGTGCCGGGTGATGTTGATAACTCCACAGGAGATATCGATTATGAAGGAAATGTAATAATACACGGCAATGTGCGAACGGGCTTTAAGGTCAAGGCAACAGGAGATATCGAAGTAAATGGTTCAGTAGAAGGTGCTGAACTTATTTCCGGAGGTCAGGTAATATTACACCATGGTATGCAGGGAATGGCAAAAGGAAAGATTATTGCAAAGGGAAATATAGTTACTAAATTCATTGAAAGTGCAAGTGTATATTCAGGTGGATATATAGAAGCAGCAGCAATAATCCAGTGTCAGGTATCGGCAAAAGGCGATATAAGAGTAAATGGACAAAGAGGACACATAATAGGAGGACATATAAGAACATTAACTACAGTTGAGGCTAAGACGATCGGTTCAGGGATGGAAATCTCAACAGTTGTCGAAGTAGGTTATGACCCTGAATTACAAGATAAAATAGCTAATATAAAGAAACAGCTGATAGATAAGAATAATGAATATAAGTTAAATGCCCAAAGGGCTGAGGTGCTTAATAAACGCCTTAAATCAGGTATGATTAAAGATGAACAGAAGATAGAACTAAAGACATCATTAGTTAATATGCAGACTCTTCAAAGTGAATTTAATTCATTACAGGAACAGTTAGCAGGACTTGAAGAACAGAATGATAATAATAGTCAGGCATGTATTAAAGTTCAAAATTATATATATCCAGGCACACAATTGATAGTAGCCGGTGAATATTATAATGTCACTAATGAAATAAGTTATTGCGAGTTCAGAAAAATAAATGGCGAAGTTAAAATGCAACCATTATAGGAAAGGATAAGGAAATGATTGGTCCATTAGAATTTAATGGTGTTGTACAAAGAGCACAGGATATTTCGATAATAAAGCAAAATGAGGATATTAAACCCCAGTATGAGCATATGAATGTGCAAAATCAGCAACAACAGAAGTCAATAATAAAACATGAGAATGTGAATAAAAAAGATAATGCTGATGCAAAAGAGAATAAATTCGATGCTAAAGAAGAGGGCAATGGAACATATTATAGAAGACAGTATAATAAAAAGAAAAAAGAAGATGAAGATGGTACTGTTGTAAGAAAACAGTCTGGTTCATTTGATATTACAGTCTGAGCAACATTGTATAAAAAATGTGTTATAAAGTATTTGATAAATCATATAATCTGAGAAATGAAGTGAACTGAAATCAAATCATGCAAAACTAAATCAAATGAAATATCAAAGTGTCAGGAAGCAGAAGAGGTGTTAAAATGGCAGGAATGGAAATTTTTCTCATAATCATAGGAGTTACTGCGATAATCGGCAGCTTTGTTTTTGAAAAAACATTAGAGAAAAATGATAATACTAATGAGAATAACAGTGGTGTAACGGAAGCAATGCTAGAAGAGCAAGTCAGTAAAGCTGTTGATCACATATTAGATGACAGAATTGAAGAAACAGAAGCAAAGATGGATAAATTATCGAATGAAAAGATAATGGCTGTCGGCGATTATTCAGATAATGTCTTAAAGGAAATTGATAAAAACCATGATGAGGTAATGTTTCTATACAGTATGCTTAATGAAAAGGAAAAAGAAGTTAAAAATGCTGTTAATGACGTAGAAAATATAAAGAGAAGTATAAATGTCATAACTGAGAATGAGAAAGCAGATAAAGCTGATAAATCAGAGACATTTGCAAATAATCAGATAAATAATAATATAAAAAATACAAGAGTGAGTAGGGAAACAATTTCAGATGTTTCAGATATGAAAGATGAATTATTGACTCTACAGGGAAAAAAAGCTGAAGAAACTATGGAAATTAATAATGTGAGTGTTAAAGATAATAATAATTCAAATCTAACAATTTCTACAGCAAAAGACAATAGAGATAAAACAGAAAAAAATTTTAATTTGAATACAGGTAAGAAGAATAAAGGTGTTGCAATTGCACATAAAGATGTGAAGAAAAACAACAATAATAAGATTCTTGAATTGTATTCAAAAGGTATGTCAAATATTGATATTGCTAAAAAATTAAACCTTGGAATTGGTGAAGTCAGATTAGTAATTGATTTATATAGGAATAAGAAAAGATAGAACAGAAGATAAATAATGAAAATATAAAATTATTAAGTAAATAAAAAAGTAATTAAAGATTTTATATATAAAATTTAAAAATAATAAAGGAAAAAGTTAAAAAGGTTGAATAGGAAAATGAAGTTTAAATATTATCTGCGAGGGTTTGGAACAGGCGTACTGTTTGCAACAATTATTTGTATGATAGGTATGGCAATCCATAATAATCTTGCATCAAATCAGAAAATACATACAAGTTCTTCAGGAAATGTTATTAAAACAGAGTCGAAAGATAATAAGGCTACAGATGAAAATAACAAAGGTAGTGAAACAAAAGACGAACAGAACAAGACAGAAACAACTCAGAATGAAACAACCACTAATATAGAGACAACTGCACAGAATGAGACAACAACTAAGATAGAATCAACTGATGTAACGACAGAAGGCGTTGCCGGTGGAGAGAATATGCCACAGGATACAACAGATGGTAATATGAATGATTCAGGTGATACAGTTACATTAGTTATAGAATCAGGTATGACATCTAATGAAGTAGCAAGGTTATTAGAAGAATATGGTGTAGTCGAAAGTGGTTATGATTTCAATATGTATATGTACAATAACGGATATGAAAGCAGACTTAGAGTTGGTACATATGAGATAAGAAAAGGTGCATCATATAGTGAGATTGTGACTGCAATTACAAGATAGGGATTGAATTAGATAAGTAAAATACAAGAACGTTTGAAAATGTGAGAAAAATATGAGAAAAAGTAGTAAAAATACTTGAAATCAAAAAAAAATTGTGATAAACTTATAAGGCTGTGTTATAGACACAAATAGCACATATGCTGATTTCTGTATTGGTGCCCATGCTCGGGGTGATACAGAAAGGTGATGTATATGAAAGATTATTAACCAATGGAGGTAGAAAAATGAGCGTTATTTCAATGAAACAGTTACTTGAAGCAGGTGTACATTTCGGACACCAGACAAGAAGATGGAACCCTAAGATGGCTCCATACATTTACACAGAGAGAAATGGTATCTATATCATCGACTTACAGAAATCTGTAGGTAAAGTAGATGAAGCTTATAAAGCAATCTCTGATATCGCAGCAGATGGTGGTACAATCCTTTTCGTAGGAACAAAGAAACAGGCACAGGATGCTATTAAGACAGAAGCTGAAAGATGCGGAATGTTCTATGTTAATGAAAGATGGTTAGGCGGTATGCTTACTAACTTCAAGACAATCCAGAGCAGAATTAAGAGATTAAAAGAAATTGAAAAAATGTCTGAAGATGGAACATTTGATGTTCTTCCTAAGAAAGAAGTTATTGAAATCAAGAAAGAATGGGAGAAACTTGAGAAGAATCTTGGTGGTATCAAAGACATGAAGAATCTTCCAGATGCAATCTTCATTGTTGACCCTAAGAAAGAAAGAATCTGCGTACAGGAAGCTCATACACTTGGTATTCCACTTATCGGTATTGCAGATACAAACTGTGATCCAGAAGAACTTGATTACGTTATTCCAGGTAATGATGATGCAATCAGAGCCGTTAAATTAATTGTATCTAAGATGGCTGATGCAGTTATCGAAGCTAATCAGGGTGCTGAAGCTGTTGAAACAGAAGCAGTTGCTGATGAAGCAGAAGAGAATACAGAAGCATAATTGTTAATTTAATAGTTTAGATTTATAAATATTTGAAATAATAAGAATATCTTGGAGTCGGACAGGCTTTACCTGTTCGACTTTGAACAAAAATAGAAAATATCGGTTCAGGAGGATTTACGTAATGGAAATTACAGCTAAAATGGTAAAACAGCTTAGAGAAATGACTGGCGCTGGTGTTATGGCATGTAAGAATGCTTTAGTTGAGACAGACGGTGATTTCGATGGCGCTATAGAATTATTAAGAAAAAAAGGTGAAGCTACAGCAGTTAAGAAAGCTGGAAGAATTGCAGCAGAAGGAACTGTATTAGCAGTAGTTAAAGATGATAAGACAGCAGCAATCGTTGAAGTTAACTCAGAGACAGACTTTGTTGCAAAGAATGATAAATTCAAGACATTTGTTGCTAATGTTGCGAATCAGGTATTAGCTACATCAGCTAAAGATATCGATACATTTATGGCAGAAAAATGGTTATTAGATACATCTAAGACAGTTAAAGATGAATTAGTAAGCCAGATTGCTGTTATTGGTGAGAACTTAACAATAAGAAGATTTGTAAAAATAGAATCAGAAGGAATAATCGTTCCATATATCCATGCAGGCGGAAAAATTGGTGTTTTAGTAGAAGCAGCAACATCAAATACAAGTGATGAAGCTAAAGAAGCTCTTAAGAACATCGCTATGCAGATTGCAGCTCTTAATCCAAAATATACAAGTAGAAATGATATTTCAGCAGATGAAATCGCTAAATTAAGAGAAATCACAGTAGAAAGTGCATTAAATGATACATTTACACTTCCAAAACCAATTTTAACAAAATTAATTGAAAAAGCAGTTGCTGATAAAGTATGGAGTGATGAAGATATTGCTATCTACGAAGAGAAGAAGAGCAATATGAATTACTTACCAAACTTCCTTTCTAATGAAGCAAAAGCTCAGTTAGCTGAGATTGCTTTAGCTGACAAGGCTGAAATCGCTGAAAACAAAATCTTCAATGGTCTTGTTGAAGGACGTGTTTCTAAACAGCTTAAAGAAATCTGCCTTCTTGACCAGACATATGTTAAAGCAGAAGATGGAAAACAGTCTGTAGCTCAGTATGTAGCTCAGGTTGCTAAGAACTTAGGTTCTGATTTCTCTATCAAGAGCTTTGTTCGTTACGAAACAGGTGAAGGTATCGAAAAGAAGCAGGAAGACTTCGCAGCAGAAGTTGCTAAACAGATGGGAAACTAATCTGCTAGCTTAGCTTAGAATATTTAAAGCCGCTAAATATATGGGAAACTGTGTATTTGGTGGCTTTTTTGTTTTGCCGGGAAATTTCGCTGAAATTGTCATGGTAAGTAAAAAATGCTCTGAGAGGATCGCACTGCGGCGGAGCAGAAAATGTTGCTATAGCAACCCGCCGCAGGCGGAGAATGTCGCGATTGACATTCTTTATTCTGGTGTAGATACTTAAGTTTAATTATGAGTTGTATATTAGCAATTTTTATAGTACAAGCAGAAATTATATGGTATTATATTTAACAGAACTAGTGAAATGGAGGATACAAAGATGAAATATGATGTAATTATTGTTGGTGCAGGTCCGGGTGGAATTTTTTCGGCATATGAATTAATGAAAAAGAAACCAGAGCTTAAAGTCGCAGTGTTTGAAAAAGGTTATTCATTAGAGAAGCGTAAATGTCCAATTGACGGAGATAAAGTTAAGTCGTGTATTAAGTGTAAATCTTGTGCCATTATGAGTGGTTTTGGTGGAGCAGGCGCATTTTCAGATGGAAAATATAATATTACAAATGATTTTGGTGGAACATTATACGAATATATTGGTAAAGAAAAGGCAATTGCTTTAATGAAATATGTTGATGAAATCAACTGTGCTTATGGTGGTGCTAAAACACGTATGTATTCTACAACAGATACAAAGTTTAAGAAGATTTGCATGCAGAATAAATTACAGTTATTAGATGCATCTGTAAGACATCTTGGAACTGACATTAATTATATTGTGTTAGAGAATCTTTTGGCAGATTTAAAAGAAAAGGTTGATTTCTACTTTAATACACCTGTTAATAGCATTGAGAAATTAGAGGCTGGATATAAGGTTATCTATGAAAATGGAGAAGCAGAATGTAGTGAATGTATAATTTCTGTTGGCAGAAGTGGAAGCAAATGGATGGAATCAGTCTGTTCAGACTTAGACATTCCTACAAAATCTAATCGTGTAGATATAGGTGTTCGTGTAGAATTACCGGCAGTAATTTTCTCACATCTTACAGATGAATTATACGAAAGTAAAATTGTCTATCGTACACAGAAATTTGAGGATAAAGTACGTACTTTCTGTATGAATCCATACGGAATCGTAGTAAATGAGAATACAAATGGCATTATTACCGTAAATGGACATAGCTTTGAAGATCCGGCAAAGAGAACGGAGAATACAAACTTTGCACTGCTTGTTGCAAAACATTTTTCAGAGCCATTCAAAGATAGCAATGGATATGGCGAGAGTATAGCAAAATTATCTAATATGCTTGGTGGAGGAGTTATTGTCCAGAGATTTGGAGACCTTGTAAGAGGCAGAAGAAGTAATGAAAACCGTATTAAAGAGAGTACGGTTCGTCCTACACTTGCAGCCACACCGGGAGATTTAAGCCTTGTACTTCCAAAACGTATCTTAGATGGTATTATAGAAATGATTTATGCACTGGATAAAGTAGCACCTGGCACAGCAAATGATGATACACTTTTGTATGGTGTTGAAGTCAAATTTTATAATATGGAAGTTGAACTTAATAATAATTTAGAAACTAAACACAAAGGACTTTATGTAATTGGAGATGGCAGTGGAATAACGCATTCGCTGTCACATGCGTCAGCAAGCGGAATTTATGTTGCTGATTATATCACAGAGTGCGTCTGAAATTACAAAAAAATACCCAAAAATTTTTAAAAAAACATCTAAAATTTTTAAAAAACATCCAAAATTTTTTAAAAAAATTGACAGAAAATATTTTCCTTATTATAATAGCAAAAAAAAAAATAGTGTATATATTTTTGGAGTGATGCAATGGCAGAAAAAGATTTGAAAAGGTTAGGAAGAGCAGAGCTGATAGATATAATTATAGAACTTCAGAAGGAAAACACTGTCCTTACGAATAAGAATAAGAAATTAACCCAAATGCTCAATGAGAAAAATATTATTTTAAATAATGCGGGTTCAATTGCGGAGGCAAGTCTGAAACTGAATAAAGTATTTGAAACAGCCCAGGCTGCTGCTGATCAATATGTAGAATCAGTTAAGAGTATGGCGAGGGAAGAGATAAGAGAATACATGAAGCGAAAAATAGACGGGTGATGACTATGGAGGAAAGTCGTAAGAATAAAAATTTAATACCTATTCCCACACCAGAGGAAGTGAATGCTGAAAAAGAACGCATAGAACATAGAAAGAAGCAATTTAGAATAATATTTAATATAATTTATATTTTAATAGTTATTGTAGCTATTGCCTCTCTTGTAGCTACGTTGGTGCTGCCTGTACTTCAGGTTTCGGGAAAAAGTATGGAGCCTAGCTTAGATGATGACGATATAGTTGTATTGTATAAAACAAATAAATTCAAAACAGGCGATATATGTGGTTTCTATTGGCAAAATAAGTTGTTATTGAAAAGAGTTATTGCAGGCCCTTTAGATGTTGTGGAAATTGACGATGAGGGTAATGTAAAAGTAAATGGAAAAGTAATTGATGAACCATATGTTAATGAGAAGGCATTAGGAGAAAGCAACATTACATATCCATTTCAGGTACCGGAAGATAAATACTTCGTACTCGGTGATAACAGATCAGTTTCAATAGACAGTAGAAATACTATAATTGGCTGCGTTGATAAAGATCAGATTGCCGGTAAGGTAATGATTCGAATTTGGCCTTTAAGAAAATTAGGAAAGGTTAATTAATATTAGTGGTGATAATATGAGAAATATAATTAATGAACAAATCAGTAAAAAGAAAGCTATTAATAGGAATAAACATAGAATTGCAATGTTTATATCAATGCTTGCAATTCTTATAGTAATTGGTGTTTCATGGAGATTGAAAATTATCGGTATATCGATGACTGATGATGCCTCAGCAGAGGAACATATACAAAGTGCTGCAAAAGCAGAATATTTAAGTGCAGTGAATCGTGTTCCACAGGCAGGAGATTCCATATGGCTAGATGTGTCGGGGACGACCTGGTTTACGGATAATGAATGTTATGCAAGAATGTATTATTATAATACTTCGGGTAATCAGGTATATATGGACTGTATAAATGCAGGCAGTAATGGACTATGGGAATTTGTTCTTCCTTCAGATTTTAATAATGGAAGAAAGATTAAATTTGTAAGAAAAAATTTAGCAGGTGAGTATAATTCTACTGCTGATATATCATTAGTGTCAGGAAGTAATTATGTTATATATGCTATGGATGGAGGCGCATTTACAACAGATAAATGGTATTTTGATTATGTAGATACTACTATTTATATAGATAGTGCATCCTTTGGAGATATTACAGATGCTAAGATTACTGTAAATGGTACAGAATATGATATTACAAAGTTAACACCTAATAAAGATGCTTTGGTATTCAGGATATTAGAAAGCTATAAGATTCTTAAAAATGCACAATTGACACTTACTTATGATGGCAAAAGCATAAGCTTCAGTCTGAATAATTTAAGTGGTAATCTTGTTAAACTTAGTGGTGGCAGTGTTGATGCAACTGCCGGTGATTATGTAGCCGGAAGCAGATATATTTATTTTGATGCAACTTATTCACAACTCAAATATTTCTCTACAGATTCAGCATATTGTTACCAGAATGTAATTCCTACATATGGTGTAGATAATAACTCTAGAAAAAATGTAATATGTAAAGCTACAAATTCATTGGGTACAATTACGGTTACAATGAAAGTGGTTGATGGATATGATTCATATGATGGACAACTTATTTATGTAACGAATGATAAGATAGATGCATCATATACTAAATTCCAATTTATGAGTGTGGGAACAAGCGATTGGAATAATAGTGCGAATACTATTATAAGCAGTCCGGATGATGTGACTCAGAACTGCTTCATAGCTGATACAAGTGATACAGTATTATATGATAATAGTTTGAGAGGTGGATATTGGGGAACATTTAATGAAGATACTAATACTTCACAGACAAAAGATGCAGAAAAGGATAGGAATGCTGAGATAGTTAACATAGGTACCGGAACAAAAAATACAGATGGTGGTATCTTATGGGTTAATTCATCAATGTATGACTATTATACAGATTATGAATTAAATGGAAACAACAGAGATGCATATTCTAGTGGCGCATTAGCTAATACAGATGCTAACAACAATCGAAGATATATGCCTTTTAGAGAGTTCAATCAGACGTTAAGTAGTGCATATTCGGATGCAAGTGTAAAATATCCAATATACACAGGACATTTCCAGCCAAGCATCCTTGATTTTGGAACTCCTTACTTTGCAGGACTTAATGATACATTGAATTTATATGGTTCAGATAAAGTTAGTAATTTACCTAATCATAATTTCCTTTCTCTGAATAACTCTATTGAGAATAAAAATGGAGATTATAGAAGTGTTTCTTCAGGATATTATGATTATGCAACACTTGGAATTGTTAAAAGTAATCTGATTAACGGATATCCAATGTTAGAGGGTACAACTAACGATATTATTGATCCACATTTTGATGAAAAATTTCTTAGTGGAAATAACTCTAAAAATGCAGTTGTTGGTAAGTATTATGAAAAAGTAGATTTTCCATTTACAAGAAAGCAGATATTTGATGAGCCTGTTAATTATTGGTGGTTTGATAGTGCTTCAACTTCGTTAGAGCTTAAGAAGAATAGTGAAGTTGAGGGAAGATATCTGTTAGACGGAACAGCAGGAACGGTTAATAATAACAGTTTAAACCTCGATTCAACAGGAAAACCATTAGAGAGCGGGTGTGAGACTAATTCAAATAGAAATAAATATGGTTTCTTCCCATTGAATAATGGCGTTGCAGATAATAACAGCTCATATTACAATTACGGTTTTGGTAATAAAATTACAATTAATTTTAAACTTAACAGCGATGGTACCGTACAGGGAACAGATGGAAACTTTTATTCATCTAAATTCAGATTCTCAGGTGATGATGATGTGTGGGTATTTATCGATGGAAAATTAGTATTAGATTGCGGTGGAGACCATGGATATGTTGCAGGTCTTATAGACTTTGGAACTAATAGTGCATATGTTACAAAAGCTAAAGCAGCAGCTTCAAATAATTCAACATATGATTCATCTTCCGCAAGCCAATATACAATAAATTATATTGCATCAGGTAATAATGCAAACAGAATTATAACAGATAATTATTATTACAGTACATCGAATGTCATAAGTGGTGAACATCCAACAAATTATGATACAGGTAAGACTCATGAAATGGTTATCTATTTTATGGAAAGAGGTCAGTGGGAATCGAACTTATCACTTGCATTCAGTATGAATGTAGTTGATACTCTTGAGGTATCAAAACAGGTTGATTCAACTGATGTAAATACAATATTTAAAGATTATTTCAATAGTAAAATATCATTTGATTATAATATTAAGAATTTGGCAACACATTATGGTGCATATGTTTCAACAGAAAATAGCTTATCAGATGTAACATTTGCAAAGAATTTTACAGGAAATATCACATTTGGAAGTAATATTAGTCAGGGAGTCGGAGAATATCAGACTACAGGAAAGATAAGCTCGTATGATTCACATAGCAATGTAATTAAGTGGACAGCAAGTGGAACGGCATCTGATAATCCAACAAGAAATCGAAGACTCATATCCGTAGGTTCTGATACTGGTGGAAACATAGATATTACGGGAAGAAATTACCTTACATTTGGTGTGGCAACAGAAGGCGGAAAGACAGGACAACTAAAGGATTCGATTTACATAGTTGTTGAAGATGCAAGTGGAAATAAAGCATATGGAAACTTAACAGATGATGTGTGTAGTGGTTCAATATCAGCAGTAGCTACATGGTATAATTTATCAGTGAACCTTACTAAATTAACTGGTTATAATTTGCTTGATACAACTAAGATAAAAACTATTAGTGTTGAAAATGATATTCAGACATATACGTTCTTTGACAATTTTGTATTTAAGAGTTTTTCATTACTTGATGCAGGAAGCCAGAAAGGAATTAAAGATTATGGCTCTGCAAAAAGTGGCAACCTCGAAAATGCTACAGGTGCTGAATATTCTATAGAAGATATTGTAAAGACTTCGAGTAGCTCATCAGGTATGGGAACTGTAGATGAAAACGGAACATTTAATCTGACAACAGGAAAAAAAGCTATATTTAATGAACAGTTTAGAAAGGGAAGTTACATACAGATTAATGAAATCCTTAATGACGCACAGAAAGCATTATATGATACAAATGTAACCGTAGTTAATAATAATACAGATATTACTGAAGGTTATACTTATAGTACACCTTCGAGTTTTGTATTACCATCAAATGGAGGCAACATAACTAAAAGTGTTATTTCTGATGGATTAAATACATTGTTAGGAATTGACGATGGAAGAATCGAAAAGATTCTAAATACGCTTGGTACTGAAACCGGTGCAAATGAAAGTCAATATTCAAAAAATGGTATAGAAGCAAAACCTAGTGATGCCAATACAATAGTGTTCAGGTCATATGATTCACCTGATAGTGATAATAGTGATATTTCAATCAGTTTAAATTACACCAATAAAGTACGAACAGGCAGTTTGAGTATAGAGAAAGCGGAACTTGCTTCTGCACCACTAAATGTTGGAGGAAAATATACATTTACAATTAAATTCAGTAATATTGGTGGAATTGGATTGACAACGGAATCAGGAAAGGCAGAAGTAACAGTTGTAATCGTTGCAACAAAGACTAATACAGGATTTACATATATGCTAGATGGCAGTCCGGTGGCTGGAATTCCGATAATTACGGGGATACCGGTAGGAACAGAATATACTGTTACAGAGTCAACTTCAGATGATACGGGAATCGTTAAAAATACGATACTTGTAGAAAAAAGCAATGGTGACGAAGTAAGGTCAGGAGAGATTACATTTACGAACAATACATTTAGTGGTGTAATCACATATGATGAGACACTTAATACAGGTAACAAAGATGCATATACGGTTGTAAATGCCAAGAAGCCTACAACATCAATTATAATAAAGAAGAATTGGTATAACGATGCCGGACAGATAAGACCTGATAATATATATGTAAAATTACAGGTGTCAAAGGATAAAGGTACAACCTGGTCAGATGTTAAAAATGGTAATTATACTCTTCAGAGTACAGAATCCTATAAAAAGCAGATTGATAATCTTGATGTTTATGATGATTATCTAAGTGTAGACAGAGTGAAGTTAATGTATAGGATTGTAGAATGTATTAAAAGTGGAGATGATTACTATGAAATAAATAATACTACATACAAGCTTAATAATTATGAATATAAGCAGGGAGATGTAGTAGTTGCAGACGAAAATGCTGCTGATGGCAATTCGGGTACTGCAACAGTTAATAACTATTATATAATGCGTTATAATTTACCGAAAACAGGTGGATTTGGCGCTGAAAAACTAGTGTATGCAGGATTTGCAATTATGATAGCAGGCTGTATATGCTACATATATTTGATAAAAGGTAAGAAAGGGAATGATTACAATGAGAATGAAAAAAGGAATTATTAAGGAAATTGTTACATTGGGATTAGCCGTTGTAACAACTCTATCAATGGGAATAGTTGCATCAGCCGCCGATGTAACTATTAAAGGACCTAAAAATGGACATACTTATGAGGTATATCAGATATTTACAGGAGATGTTGATTCAACTAATAAGCTTTCAAATGCTAAATATGGTACTGTAGCAAAGTTAACAGGCAGTGAAAAAGTAGGTGATGCAGTACCATCTGAAACACTTAATAATTTAGCAGGCGTAGCGAGTGCTTCATCTGATAGAGCAAAGTTAGAAGAGATTCTTAAATATGTTGATGAGTCAAAATTAGATGGTACAACCGATAATCTTGCTGCTACGATTACAAATGATAAATTTACTGCAACTGTACCATCTGGTTACTATTTAATTAAAGATAAAGAGAATAGTATTTTAGATAATAATAATAAAGCAGAAGCATATACATTATATTTAGTAGCAGTAGCAGGAACTACAATCACAATTAGTCCAAAGTCAGATGTACCTACAGTAGAGAAACATGTTAAAGAAGATTCTACAGATATATGGGGAAAAGATGCAGATGCAGAGCTTAATCAGAAAGTAGAATTCAAATTAACAGGTACCCTGCCAACAGATTATGCTAATTATGAGTATTATACATATGAATTTGAAGATACATTTACAGGAATGGACTTTGATTCAACAAGTGTAAAGGTAACAATTGATAGTGAAGATGGAACAGATATTACAAGTGCATTTACAGTTGATACATCAGTAACAGGAAAAGTAACAATTACATGTACAAATTTAAAAGATAATGCAGCAACAACAGGATTAACAAAAGACAATAAGATTATTGTAACATATAAGGCTTCTTTAAATGATGCAGCAGTAATTGGTAATCCTGGTAATCCAAACAAAGTTGATTTAGTTTATTCAAACAACCCAAATGTTAAAGCAGATGGTACTAAAAATACAACAGATAAAACACCAGAGGACAAGGTAGTAGTATTTACATACGAAATTGATGTAAATAAATATGATTCAAATACAAAAACTCAACTTGCCGATGCAGAATTTGTATTAATTAATTCAGCAGGTAAATATGCAAAATTAGATGCAAATAATAAAGTAACAGAATGGGTTGCTTCATATGAAGGCGTAACAGAATGTGTATTAACATCATCAGCAACTGAAGCGATAAAAATTATTGGTTTAGATGCAAAAGATGAATATAAATTAAAGGAAATTAAAGCACCAACAGGTGGATATCAGCAGCTTACAAAGGATATTACTATTAAAATTGATGCAACAATAACTGATGCTGCTATTACAGCTATTACAGCAACAGTTGATACACCTGCATCACTTGAGTCTACAGACTATACTAATGGTAAGGTAACAGTTAAAGTACCTAATACAAAAAAATCAAATCTTCCAACTACAGGTGGTATGGGCACAAAGATGTTCTATATCGGTGGTGCTGTTCTTATGGCAGTTGCAGCAATTGCATTGGTTGTTAAAAAAAAATTAAATAGAATATAATAAAAAACAAATAAAAGCAAATAACTAGGAGGCTAAGGTGAAAAAACATTTATCTACAATATTCTTCGGGATAATATTTCTAATTGGCCTCCTACTTGTTTTATATCCAACAGTAAGTAATTTTCTGAGTAATAGAGAACAGAAAAAAGTAATAAGAGAATATAGCAATATTGTAAACAACATGGATAAAGAAGAAAAAGAGGCCATGTATAATGAAGCAGTTGACTATAATAAGGAAATATATGAAAAAGGAATGATTGATTATAGTAATCCTGATGCGGTACAAGGATATAATGATATTTTAGATGTATCCGGCACAGAAATTATGGGATATATTTCCATTCCTAAAATAAATGTGGAACTTCCAATTTATCATGGAACAAGTGATGGTGTATTACAGGTTGCCGTCGGACATCTTGAGGGCTCAAGTCTTCCTGTGGGAGGCGAAAATACTCATTGTGTGCTATCGGGACATAGAGGACTTCCAAGTGCTGATTTGTTTACACATCTTGATAGATTAAATGTTCATGATATATTTACTATTAGTGTTTTAGATAAGACATTAGTATATGAGATTGACCAGATTAAGGTAGTAGCACCGGGGGATACACAGTATCTACAGATTGAAGATGGTAAAGATTATTGTACACTTTTAACGTGTACACCATATGGAATTAATACGCACAGACTTTTAGTCAGAGGTGTAAGAGTAGCAGATTCAGATGATAAAGATAATATATATGTATATGCAGATGCATATAAGATAGATACTAAGACAGTTACTGTATTAATGGCAGTACCACTTACGCTTCTGTTATTACTTGGTATGGTAGTACATATTAGAAGAAATAAAAAAAGAAAACAGGAAATTTTGAAGATAATTAAAGAAAATAATTTAAACATAACAAATGATAAGAAAACAGAAGATAGTTAAAGAAAATGATTTATAAACACAGTAATAGTGATTAAAGAAAGTAATAGTTAAATGAATTAAGTGAATATAGAAAACAATACAATAATGGAAATAAGGTGAATTGAATAATGAAAATAAAAAGAAATAATTTGAAATCGATAGTTATACTGATATTGTTAGTAGCATTTACAGGTAGTATGGTAAAGAACATAAATGCATTTGCAGTAACAGCTTCTGATATAGATACGGATATGAAGGGTAGTATTAATGTGAAATTTAATAGTAAAGGGGATAGGAAAGTATCTGGTGAACTTACTCTTATAAAGGTCGCAGATATCAAGGAAAATGGTGATAATGATTTAGAATATGTCTATACTTCCGAATTTGATAAATGCGGATTAAACATAGATGGTGATATAGATGATACATTTGTAAATGATTTAAAAACATATATTGAAGATAATGAAATTAATGGTTATACAAAAGAAATTGATTCAGATGGAAAGATAACTTTTACAGATTTGGAAATTGGTATGTATTTTGTAATGCAGACTAATACAGATAGTTATTATAAGATTAGTCCATTTGTTGTAACTGTACCGGAAGAAATTGATGGAGAAATCTATTATGATGTAGATGCAACTCCAAAAACTGAGGTATCTAGTGTAGAAATACCTACAGTTCCTGAAGAGACAGAAACACCAGTGGAGACAACAGAAAAGATACCAGAGACAACACTGGAGGAGAAAATTCCACAGACAGGTTTATTGGTATGGCCAGTCGTACTTTTAGTTTTGGTTGGTGCATTAATGATAGGTAGTGGTATTATGTTACAGAGCGGTAAGAGTGAAAGAAAGGAAAATATGGATGAAAAATAAAATTGGAAAGGCTTTAATTGGAATTGGAGTTTTTTTGATTTTGGCTGCATTTATATTAGTTTTATATAATTTTTACCGTGAGTATAATGCAAAGAAGAAAGTGGAAAAATATCTCCCTAAGCTTGAAAAGATAATTAAAGACCATAGTGGAGGGAATAACAATGCTGATAATGAGAAGAGTTCAAAGACAATGAATATTGACGGTATGAATTTCTTGGGAATCTTATCAGTGCCATCGAAGAATTTAGAACTTCCAATTCTTGCAGATTACAGTTACGAATTGCTTGATACAGCACCTTGCAGATATAGTGGTTCTTATGATTCAGATGATTTAGTAATTGGTGGACATAATTATAGAAGCCATTTTAGTAAATTAAAAAGTATTAAAAATGGTGAAGAAATATTTTTTACATCATTTAATGGAACAGTATATAAGTACAGTGTTTTAAGAGTTGAAATCTTAGAACCGACTCAGATAGAGGACTTAATAAATAAGCAAAATACAGATGATTGGGATCTTACGCTTTTCACTTGTACATCCAGCGGGGCAGCAAGATGTGTAATCAGATGTAAATCAGAATAAAAATATTATTGGAGATTATAATGGCAGAAGAACAGGTACACAAAAGAAGAGTCAGATATAAAGGGACTCATCCAAAAAATTATAAAGATAAATATAAAGAATTAAATCCTGAAAAGTATAAAGATGATGTTGAAAAAATAATGAAAAAAGGCAAGACGCCTGCAGGAATGCATATCTCAATTATGGTTAATGAGATTCTTGAGGTTCTACAGATTAAACCTGGTGAAACAGGATATGATGCAACGCTAGGTTACGGAGGTCACACTCGCAAGATGTTAGAACAGTTAAAAGGCGAGGGTCATATGTTTGCAACTGACGTTGACCCCATTGAATCTGTAAAGACTAAAAAACGTTTAGAAGAAGCGGGTTTTGGTGAAGATATTCTAACCATTAAAAATATTAATTTTGCTAATGTTGATGAGGTAAGTACTGATAAGAAATTTGATTTTGTATTAGCAGATTTAGGAGTTTCATCTATGCAGATAGATAATCCTGAAAGAGGTTTTTCGTATAAGATTGATGGACCATTAGACTTAAGATTAAACCCACAAAAGGGCGTATCGGCAGCAGAACGTTTAAGGAAATTATCAAAGGATGAATTTATCGCTATGCTTATAGAGAATTCGGATGAACCATATGCAAATGAGATTGCAAAGGAAGTATTTGATACATTTAGAAAAGGAAAAGAGATAAAAACTACAAGTGATTTAACAGAATGTGTTAAAAATGCTCTCAGGTTTTTACCAGAAAGCGAACAAAAAGAGGCAGTTAAGAAATCTTGCCAGAGAACATTTCAGGCTTTGCGAATAGATGTAAATAGTGAATTTGAAGTTCTATATGACTTTTTAGAGAAGTTGCCTGCGGTATTAAATAAAGGTGCAAGAGTTGCTATCCTGACTTTCCATTCAGGTGAGGATAGATTAGTAAAGAAAGCATTTAAACAGGGATTAAAAGATGGTGTATATAAAGAAATTTCAAAAGATGTTATACGCCCGAGTGCCAGAGAGTGCTTTGAGAATCCAAGGTCTAAATCTACAAAACTTCGCTGGGCAATAAAGAGTTAAGATAATAATTTGAATGGAGATTTTATATGGAAGAATATTTAATAAAAAATACAACCCGTGAACAACGTGAACGTATCGTAATGGAATCACTTGGTAATATAGATGCTTTGTGTGATGGCTGTGCATCAGGAATTATAGAAATGTATGAACCATATATAGAAGGAAAGATGGAATTAAGAGAATGTACAATGAAGTTCAATGCCAGATATGTTAAAGATATGGAAAGAGAACAGAAAAGCAGTTGTAATATGTAAAAAAAACTATTGACATGTATAAATATTATGCTAGAATTGTTAGGAAGCTAACAATTACAAATCATTAAAGTACATAAACATTGTTTTATGTACTTTAATTTATTGTATAATAAGCTTTAAAGGTTAGATAACATATTTGAGGGTACAGAATACCAAATTCAAAACTAAGAGGAGGTCTGGTCTTGAGAAACAATGAAATAGGATTTGAAATAAAGGCATTAAATAACCTTATCAAAAGGCGTGTGGAGATGTCAGAGACTAAGGAAGAAGTCGAACATCTGACAGGGGTACATGGTTTTGTGATAGGCTATATTAGTGACCATGATGATGAAGATATATTTCAGCGTGACATTGAGGAGAAGTTTGAAATCAGACGTTCAACAGCAACAGGTATAATTAATCTTATGGAGAAAAACGGGCTTATTATCAGAGAGAAGGTCGATTATGATGCCAGACTTAAAAAGCTTGTACTTACAGATAAGGCAAGGGAGATTAATAAACTTGTCGAGGATGATATAAGCAGGATTGAGAAGACGATTACGAAAGGAATTGATGAAGCGGACTTAGAAATATTTTGCAGAGTTGTGAATAAGATGAAAGACAATTTGAATAATGATATGAAGAAAAAAGGAGGCAGATGTAATGCTTAGGACATTAGGAAAACAGATAAAAGAATATAAAAAAGCGTCTATACTGACCCCTGTATTTGTTACCTGTGAAGTTATAATGGAACTTTTAATTCCTATACTTATGGCAAAAATCATTGATGATGGAATAGGAAAGGGCAATGACACACTCGTATATAAAGTAGGTGCGTTGATGGCGGTACTTGCGATGCTTTCGCTGCTATTTGGTATATTGAATGGAAAATATGCAGCAGAGGCAAGTACAGGATTTGCAAAGAATTTAAGAAAAGGAATGTATGAAAATATACAGAATTTTTCTTTTTCAAATATTGATAAATATTCTACGGCAGGACTTGTTACAAGAATGACTACAGATGTTACTAATGTGCAGAATGCTTATCAGATGATAATAAGAATGTGTGCGAGAGCACCAATGATGTTGATAATAGCTGTAATAATGTCTATATCAATCAGTCTTAAGTTAAGCATGATATTTATTGTAGCAATTATATTTCTAGGTGGATGCCTTGCACTTATAATATATTCTGCATTTGGCGTGTTTGATAAAGTATTTAAGAAATATGATAATGTAAATGCAAGTGTTCAGGAAAATGTAAATGCGATAAGAGTTGTAAAAGCATATGTAAGAGAAGATTATGAAAATAAGAAATTCAACAGGGCGATAGAAGAAGTATACAGATTATTTGTAAAGGCAGAATCAAGAGTTACACTTAATAATCCGGTAATGATGGTAACTGTGTATGGTTGTATACTTGCACTTTCATGGTTTGGCGCTAAAATGATAGTCGTAAATGAACTTACAACAGGTGAATTAGTCAGCTTATTCAGTTATATAATGAATATAATGATAAGTCTTATGATGATTTCAATGGCATTTGTAATGATTACCATGGCAAGAGCTTCAGCGGAAAGAATTGCGGAAGTATTAAATGAAAAGAGTGATTTAACTAATAATGATAATCCGGTTTATTCAGTAAAAAATGGTGATATTGATTTTAATCAGGTTAATTTTAAATATAAATCAACAAGCGAGGAAATGGTTCTTTCAGATATAGATGTTCATATTAAATCAGGTGAAACAATCGGAATAATCGGTGGAACAGGAAGTTCAAAATCAAGTTTCGTTAATCTTATTTCAAGATTATATGATGTTACGGATGGAGAAGTTAAAGTCGGAGGAATAAATGTAAAGGATTATGATATTGAAACACTTCGTAATGAGGTTTCAGTTGTACTTCAGAAAAATGTGTTGTTCAGTGGAACAATCAAAGAGAATTTAAGATGGGGCAATAAAAATGCAACTGATGAAGAGTTAGTTACAGCGTGTAAACTTGCGTGTGCAGATGAATTTATAGAAAAATTTCCTGACGGATATGATACTTATATAGAACAGGGCGGAAGCAATGTATCCGGTGGACAGAAACAGAGATTATGTATTGCCAGGGCATTACTCAAAAAGCCTAAGATACTTATTCTAGATGATTCTACAAGTGCTGTTGATACAGCAACAGATGCGAAGATAAGAGCAAATATGAAAAAGAGTATTCCGGGAACAACAAAGCTTATAATTGCACAGAGAATATCAAGTGTCCAGGAATCTGATAAGATAATTGTATTAGATGACGGACATATAGATGGCTTTGGAACACATGAGGAATTACTTGCTAATAATGAGATTTATAAAGAAGTATATTATTCGCAGACGAAAGGAGATGAATAATATGTCTGAAAAAGTTACTAAATCAAATGACACAGTCAAAACAGATAATATAACAAGTCACGCTAGTCCAAAACATAAAAATAATATGTCAGGTATGAAGAGAAGACCACAGATAAAAAGTGGCAAATCACCATTGTCAATTGCTAAAAGACTTATGGGTGAAATTCTTAAAGAATATAAATTACATTGTATAATAGTTCTTATATGTATATTTGGTTCAGCATTTGCAAATGTAAAAGGAACACTTTTTATGCAGAAACTTATAGATGACTATATTGTTCCAATGCTTAATAATTCATCTAAAGATTTCGGACCATTGGCGGCAGCGATAGGTAAAATTGCCATAATATACGGAATTGGTGTTGTTATGATGTATGCATACAACAGAATTATGGTAAATGTTACACAGGGTACGATGAAACGTATTAGACAGGAAATGTTTGAACATATGGAGAGTCTGCCGATTAAATATTTTGATACTCATGCACATGGTGATATTATGAGTATTTATACAAATGATACAGATACACTCCGTCAGATGATTGGACAGAGTTTACCGCAGTTGATAAACAGTGTGGTTTCAATCATAAATGTATTAATAAGTATGATAATTCTTAATATTCCACTTACAGTTATAACACTTGTAATGGTTTCGTTTATGTTATTTACAACGAAGAATATTGCTGGCAAATCAGGTAAATTCTTCGTCAAGCAGCAGAAAGATTTAGGCACTGTAAATGGTTATATAGAAGAAATGATGGAGGGACAGAAAGTAGTAAAAGTATTCTGCCACGAAGAAGAGAGTAAAGAGAGATTCAATGAATTAAATGATGAATTATTTGATGCGGCAAATAAAGCTAATGCCTATGCTAACATCTTAATGCCTATTAATGTCAATCTTGGTAATTTAAGTTATGTAGTATGTGCGATAGTCGGCTGCATATTAGGAATCAAAGGAATTTCAGGGATGACACTTGGAACACTTGCAAGTTTCCTTACACTTAATAAGAGTTTTAATCATCCTATAAGTCAGATTTCAATGCAGTTAAACAGTGTGGTAATGGCACTTGCCGGAGCAGATAGAATTTTCACGTTATTAGATGAAGAACCAGAAGTAGACAATGGATATGTAACACTTGTAAATGCTAAAGAGGATAGCAATGGTAACATTACAGAATGTGAAGAAAGAACAGGAATGTGGGCATGGAAACATCCTCATAAAACAGGCGAGACAACTTATACTAAACTTACAGGAAATGTAGTATTTAATGATGTTGATTTTGGATATGATGAGAAGAAGATAATTCTTCATAATATCAAATTATATGCAAAACCTGGACAGAAGATTGCTTTCGTAGGTGCAACCGGAGCAGGTAAGACGACAATTACTAACCTTATTAACAGATTTTACGATATACAGGATGGTAAAATCAGATATGATGAAATAAATATTAATAAGATAAAGAAGGCAGATTTAAGGCACTCACTTGGCATTGTATTACAGGATACACATTTATTTACCGGAACAGTAAAACAAAATATCCGCTATGGTAAATTAGATGCAACAGATGAAGAGGTTATAAATGCAGCAAAATTAGCAAATGCACATGGATTTATTAAACATTTGCCACAAGGCTATGATACAATGCTTACAGGTGATGGAACAAATTTAAGTCAGGGACAGAGACAGTTAATTGCTATAGCAAGAGCAGCAATAGCAGATCCACCAGTACTTATCTTAGATGAAGCTACATCTTCCATAGATACAAGAACAGAGAAGTTAGTCCAGGCAGGTATGGATAAACTTATGCAGGGACGCACAACATTTGTTATAGCTCACAGATTATCAACAGTAAGAAATTCAGATGCAATCATGGTATTAGAAAACGGAAGAATTATTGAAAGAGGTAATCATGATGAACTGATTGCACAAAAAGGTAAGTATTACCAGTTGTACACGGGAGCATTTGAATTAGAATAAATATAGACGATTAGGCAAAGGCGTCAGTTTATGATACACTCCCTCGTATTTCTTAATCAGGTGTGAATAAATGTCGTAACCTACAAAATTAATTGCAGTGCAGTAAATCAAAAGCGTTTCACTAGAACGGTAATTTGCTGCACTGACTTTTATATATTTATTTTTAGACTTTTCAATTTGTAAGTTGTGTGATAAAATACTATGCGTATTGTTATCGAACGAATAAAGAATCAGCAAGAGAAAAAACATTCAGCAAGTAATAATATGAAAGGATAAATATATATGGAAAAGTTAAACAGAGTATTACTTAAACTTAGTGGTGAGGCATTAGCAGGTGATAAGAAAACAGGTTTTGATGAAGAGACAGTTATTAAAGTAGCTAAACAGGTAAAAGTGCTTGTAGATAATGGAACTCAGGTAGGAATTGTCATCGGTGGTGGTAATTTCTGGAGAGGAAGAACAAGCGAGAAGATAGATAGAACAAAAGCAGATGCAATAGGAATGCTTGCAACAGTTATGAATTGCATTTACGTATCAGAAATCTTTAGAACAGAAGGAATGATGACACAGGTGCTTACACCATTTGAATGTGGTTCATTTACAAAGTTATTTTCAAAAGACAGAGCTAATAAATATTTTGGAAAAGGAATGGTATGCTTCTTCGCAGGTGGAATTGGTCACCCATATTTCTCAACAGATGTTGGAATGGTATTAAGAGCAATCGAGATAGAAGCTGACTGTATACTTGCAGCTAAAGCTATTGATGGCGTATATGACAGTGATCCTAATAAGAATCCTGATGCTAAAAAATATGACAGATTATCTATTTCAGAAGTTGTAGAGAAGAAATTGGGTGTTATCGATTTGGCAGCTTCAGTTCTGTGTATGGAAAATAAGATGCCAATGAAGATTTTTGGCTTAAATGAAAAAGATAGCATAATTAATGCTGTAAATGGTAATTTTACGGGAACAATTATAGAATAGAATTTAATATAGCAATAATAAGCAATATATGCGTTAAATGGAGGATTTTATGGAAGAAAAATTAGTACAATTTGAAGAAAAAATGAGCAAATCATTAGACAGCCTTTACAGTGATTATTCAACAATACGTGCAGGCAGAGCTAATCCACATGTTTTAGATAAGATAACAGTAGATTATTATGGAACACCATCTACATTACAGCAGGTTGCAAACGTATCTGTTCCTGAAGCAAGAATGATTCAGATTCAGCCTTGGGAATCAAGTCTTATTAAGGAAATTGAGAAAGCAATTCTTTGCTCTGATTTAGGTATCACACCTACAAATGATGGTAAATGCATAAGAATAGTATTTCCTGAATTAACAGAAGAAAGAAGAAAAGAATTAGTTAAAGATGTTAAGAAAAAGGGCGAAAATGCTAAAGTTGCAATCAGAAATATCAGAAGAGATGCTAATGATACATTTAAGAAAGAAAGCAAGGTAAATGAAGTATCAGAGGATGAATTAAAACAGATAGAAGACAAAGTCCAGAAATTAACTGATAAATATATTGCTGAAGTAGATAAGGCAATTGAAGAAAAATCAAAAGAAATACTTACAGTTTAGTAAGAAGATAAAAGGGAGGCTTAGTATGTAAGCAATCCCTTTTAGCATATATAGAAATGAGGATTATTAATGGCTAAAAAAGAAGAATTAAGTAATTTGAATATACCTAATCATGTGGCTATTATCTTAGATGGTAATGGAAGATGGGCAAAAAAGAGATTCATGCCTAGAAATTACGGACATATGCAGGGGGCAAAGGTAGTTGAACAGATTTGTGAAGATGCAGACAGTATAGGAATAAAATATCTAACTGTATATGCATTTTCAACTGAGAACTGGAACAGACCACAAGATGAAGTAGAGGCATTAATGAAGCTCCTCCGTAATTACCTTAAAGACTGTATTAAAAGAGCTAATAACAATAATATGAGAGTAAGGGTTATCGGTGAGAAGTCCAGATTAAGCGATGATATAAGAAGTAAAATCGAGGAACTTGAAGAATGCTCTAAAAATAATACAGGACTTAATTTTACGATTGCACTTAATTATGGAAGCAGAGATGAGATTGTCAGAGCAGTAAGAGAAATCTCTAAAGATGTTAAAGACGGAAAGATTAGTGAATCAGATATTGATGATAAGATGATTTCAGATTATCTTGATACCAGAGGAATACCTGACCCTGACTTACTCATAAGAACAAGTGGTGAAGAAAGACTTTCTAACTTTTTGTTATGGCAATTAGCATATACAGAATTCTATTTTACTGATGTATTATGGCCTGATTTTAATAAAAAGGAATTAATAAAAGCAGTTGAAAAATACAACGAAAGAGATAGAAGATTCGGAAAGGTTAAATAGGTGTTAATATGTCAGCAATTAAGAAGCTTATGACAAAATCGTTTTTAGAACGACTTATAAGTGGAATAATCTTAGTGATTATTGCACTTGTTACCATAATTCTTGGTAAAGATGTGTTACTTGTGACAGTTGTGGCAATATCAGTAATAGGTTTTTATGAACTTGCGAAAGTCTATGGACTTCAATGGAAGCTTCCAGGAATATGTGGATATATCGCAACAATTGGATATTATGCATTAATCAGAATGGATTACAAAGAATATATTATAGTATTCTTTATTGCTTATCTTATCGTACTTATGGGAACTTATGTATTTACATTTCCTAAATTCAAAGCAGAAGATGTAATGGTATGTTTCTTTGGAATGTTCTATGTAATATTGATGCTTTCGTACATTTATCAGGTAAGAATGATGCAGGACGGTGCATATATCGTATGGCTTATATTCTTATGCTCATGGGGATGTGATACATGTGCATACCTTGTCGGTGTAATGTTTGGTAAGCATAAAATGGCACCTGTACTTAGTCCTAAGAAATCTATCGAAGGCGGAATCGGTGGTGTAGCAGGAGCAGCACTTTTAGGCTTTATATATGCTACAATATTCAAAGACAAGATTACAATTGATAATGCTAATATTATCTTTCCTATAGTTTGTGCAGTAGGTGGAATTATTTCACAGATTGGTGACTTAACAGCCTCAGGCATTAAGAGAAACCATGATATTAAGGATTATAGCAGACTCATACCGGGACATGGTGGAATATTAGACAGATTTGACAGCGTAATTATTACAGCACCGATTATATATTATCTTGTTGCATTTTTAACAAAATAAAGATAAATGCTTAGAAATGAGGATTAGTATGAAAAATATAGCAGTTCTTGGCTCAACTGGTTCTATTGGAACACAGACTCTTGAGATAGTAAGAGCAAATGATGATTTAAATGTTGTAAGCCTTGCAGCAGGAAGCAACATAGAAATGTTAGAAAAACAGATAAGAGAATTTAAACCACAGGTCGTATGTGTATACAACGAGAAAAAAGCGGAAGAATTAAAGATAAAAGTAAGTGATACTGATGTTAAAATTGTAACAGGTATGGACGGTCTTATAGAAACAGCGGTAATTAAGACAGCAGATATTGTTCTTACAGCAGTTGTTGGAATGATTGGCATAAGACCTACAATTGCAGCAATTAAGGCGGGCAAGGATATAGCACTTGCTAATAAGGAAACACTTGTTACGGCAGGACACATTATTATACCGCTTGCAAAAGAATATGGAATTAGAATATTACCGGTAGACAGTGAACACAGTGCTATTTTTCAGTCATTACAGGGTAATAAAAAGAGTCAGTTAAGTAAGATCCTTTTAACAGCATCAGGTGGACCTTTTAGAAATACACCTAAGGAAGACTTGAAGAATGTAACTGTTAAAGATGCATTAAAGCATCCGAACTGGTCAATGGGAAGAAAAATAACCATAGATTCAGCTACAATGGTAAACAAAGGATTAGAAGTTATAGAAGCAAAGTGGCTCTTTGATGTAGATATTGATAATATTGAAGTAGTAGTCCAGCCACAGAGTCTTATTCATTCAATGGTAGAATATGTAGATGGTGGAATTATGGCACAGCTTGGAACTCCTGATATGAAACTTCCAATCCAGTATGCATTATTCTATCCTGACAGACGCACGTTAGATGGTAAAAGAGTAAATTTCTTCGATATAGCAAATATTACATTCTTTAAGCCTGACAGGGATAAGTTCAAAGGCTTTGATTTAGCATTCAAGGCAGGGAAGACAGGCGGCTCTTTGCCTACAATATATAATGCTGCAAATGAACTTGCAGTAAGCAAATTCCTTAATGAAGAAATAAGATTTCTGGATATTCCGGAATTAATAGAAACGGCAATGAATAATCATAAAGTTATAGATAATCCGTCTCTTGAACAGATACTTGAGTCAGAGAAGGAAGCATATGAAAGTGTAAACATAGCATTATCTAAGCGATAATAATGTTGTGTGTTTAGAAATAATGACATCATGTTAAATTTAAAATAATAACATATATTGGAGGGTAGATTTAGAATGAGTATTATTTTATCATTAATAGTATTTAGTGTGCTGGTTCTTATTCATGAATTCGGACATTTTCTGTTAGCTAAGAAAAATGGCATCGGTGTTACTGAATTCTCATTAGG
Source organism: Bovifimicola ammoniilytica (assembly GCF_025567085.1). Classification (NCBI taxonomy): domain Bacteria; kingdom Bacillati; phylum Bacillota; class Clostridia; order Eubacteriales; genus Bovifimicola; species Bovifimicola ammoniilytica. The sequence goes on from NZ_JAOQJN010000004.1 coordinate 181,549, forward strand.
AATGGGACCTAGAATTGTAAGTTTTAATAAAGGCGGAACCAGATATTCGTGGAAGCTAATTCCTTTTGGCGGTTCGTGTATGATGGTAGGGGAAGATGATGAAAGTGAAAGAGAAGATGCATTTGGCAAAAAGTCCGTATGGGCAAGAATTTCAGTAGTTGCAGCAGGACCAATATTTAACTTTATTCTTGCATTTGTGTTGTCAGTTGTATATATCGGATTAGAAGGATATGACCAGGCAACCGTAAATGTGGTAAATGAGGGTTATGCCGCTGAGTCAGCAGGACTTAAAGAGGGTGATGTAATTACAGAATATGATGGCAAGAAAATCGTAATATACAGAGATTTATGGTTGTACCAATACGTTAATCCTGTTGATAAGAATCCTGTGAAGATTAAATATGAGAGAAATGGCAAAGAATATTCTACAACCATAACTCCTAACGAATATTACAGCATAGGTGTATCATATTATGCTGATGATAACGAGTGTAAGATAACAGTTGTCAAAGATTCACCGATGGCTGATGCAGGTATTGAAAATGACGATATTATCACGGCCGTAAATGGTGAGAAGATAGGTTCAGGTAAAGAGCTTAATAAATATATGGCAGCTACTCCTATGGATGGTTCTGACATTAAGATAACTGTTAAACGAAACGGGGAAGAACACGAATATACTGTAACTCCTAAGAAAGCTGGATATACACAAGGCTTTGATTATGGAAAACGTGTGAAAGCTAATCCATTACAGGTTATCAGATACAGTTTTACAGAATTAAGATATGATATGGAAGCTACATTTACAGGATTTAAGATGTTATTTACCGGTAAAGCAAGTAAAGATGATGTATCAGGTCCTGTGGGAATTGTTAAGATAGTTGGAGATTCGTATGAGCAGACTAAAGATTATGGTGCATATTATGTATTTTTACAGATTTCATATCTTGTAATTTTATTCAGTGTGAACTTAGGTGTACTAAATCTGTTACCATTCCCGGCACTTGATGGTGGACGACTGGTATTTTTGTTTATCGAGGCTATCCGAGGTAAGGCAGTGCCGAAAGAGAAAGAAGCTATAGTACATTTTGCAGGAATGATTATATTAATGCTTCTTATGGTACTGATACTGTTTAATGATATAAGTAAATTTTTCTAGATAAATGTCAGGGTATTGTATACCCTGACTAAGTCTGACTAAAAATATTTATAAAAATTAATAAGAATATTAACAAGAAAATTAACAGGAATATTAATATACGATATTAAGAAAAGAGGAAGTTATGTTTCGTGATAATACAAAAGTAGTAAGAATAGGTGATAAAGTAATTGGTGGAGGCAATCCAATTCTTATCCAGTCAATGACTAATACTAAGACGGAAGATGTGGCTGCAACTGTTAACCAGATTAAAGAGCTTACAATTGCAGGCTGTGACATAATAAGATGTGCTGTTCCAAATATGGAGGCGGCACTTGCATTTAAGGAGATTAAGAAGCAGATTTCCATTCCTATTGTGGCAGATATACATTTTGATTACAGACTTGCGATTGCTGCAATGGAGAATGGGGCGGATAAAATTAGAATTAATCCCGGTAATATTGGTTCAATTGACAGAGTTAAAGCCGTAGTTGATGTTGCTAAGGAGAGAAATATTCCTATCAGAGTCGGTGTTAACAGTGGTTCACTTGAGAAAGAGATATTAGAGAAATATGGACATGTAACAGCAGAGGGAATAGTTGAAAGTGCTTTAAATAAGGTGAAATTAATAGAAGACCTTGGCTATGACAATCTGGTAATAAGTATTAAATCATCAGATGTCCTTATGTGTGTTAAAGCACATGAATTAATTGCCACTAAGACGAATTATCCACTGCATGTCGGTATAACTGAATCAGGAACACTTTATTCAGGTAATATCAAATCATCAGTAGGACTTGGAATTATTCTGCATGAGGGAATCGGTGATACAATAAGAGTTTCGCTTACAGGTGCACCTGTAGAAGAGATTAAGACAGCTAATCTTATCTTGAAAACACTAGGAATTAGAAAAGGTGGAATAAGTGTTGTATCCTGTCCTACCTGTGGAAGAACACAGATAGATTTAATCTCACTTGCTAATAAAGTAGAGAAAATCGTAGAAAAATATAATGCGGACCTGAAAGTTGCAGTAATGGGTTGTGCGGTTAATGGACCGGGAGAAGCTAAGGAAGCAGATTTAGGTATTGCAGGTGGAAAAGGTGAAGGATTGATTATTAAAAAAGGTGAGATAATTAAGAAAGTACCTGAAAGCTCATTATTAGCTGAATTTGAAGAAGAACTTAAGACTATGTGCGGACATTAATTTTTTAAAAGGTGTCGTCTAAGTAAATATATTAAAATATTAGAAATATAAGCCTATTACAGGCAGCAAAAGAAGTTAATAACATAGGCAAGCAGTAGATGAAAGGTTGAGAAATTTTGGAAAGCAAAAGGTTTTTTGAAGTTTTTGATGGCATAAAAGTAGACGAAGAATTGTTAGAACTCTTTAGTGATATTATGGTTAAGCGAATAGTTAATAACCGTGCTAAGAGTTCTATTCGCATTTATATAGAGAGTAACAGGTTAATACATAAATCAGATATATATAAGATAGAGAAAGCTGTTGCTTCAATGTTTAATGGCAGACTTTCAGTAAAAATCATTGAACATTATAATTTATCAAGCCAGTATAATTCCGAGAATTTATTTAATATGTATAAGGATAGTATTATGCTTGAATTGTATAATTACAGCATAATGGAGTATAGCATTTTAAATAAAGCAGAGATTACATTTGATAATGATATTATGAATATTAAGCTAGATGATACGGTTATTGCTGAAGAGAAATCATCTGAATTAAAGAGAATCTTAGAGAAAATATTTAATGAAAGATGTGGAATAACCACGGAGGTCAGATATAATTTTGAGGAAGTTACCGAGCTTAAATATGAAAAGATTAATGAATTAAAGATGCAGCAGGAGGTTGCATCTATTATTTCTAATATAAAAAGCAGTAAAAGTAATAAAAATGCTGATGCTGTTACAAATGGCCAGAGCGATGAAAAATTACCAAAGTCAGATAAGGTTAAAAATGATAATTCTATAGCAGATAAAAAGAATAATAATTCTAATAACTCTAATGGCAACGGTTATGATAAATCTGAAGGTGGCTTTAAGAAGAGAGAGGGAGGCTTTAACAGAAGTTTTAGACGTTCAGATAATCCGGATGTCTTATATGGCAGAGACTTTGAGGGACAGAGTATTACTCTTCGTGAAATTGAGGGAGAGATGGGAGAAGTAATAGTCCGAGGACAGGTAATTGATATAGAAGAACGTCCAATAAGAAATGAGAGAACTATTCTTAGCATTGTTATATCAGATTTCACAGATTCAATTGTTATTAAACTGTTTATGCACGATGAGAATCTTAAAGAGTTTATGGATAAAGTCAAAAAGGGAATGTTTATCAAAGTAAAGGGAATCACCACAGTTGATAAGTTTGATAATGATTTGATTATTAATTCAGTATCAGGAATTATGAAGATTTCAGACTTTACGGTTAAGAGATTAGATACAAGTGTTGAGAAAAGAGTTGAACTCCATTGTCATACGAAGTTAAGTGATATGGATGGTGTGGCTGATGTTAAGGATCTGATTGCAAGAGCGAAAGAATGGGGACATACTGCGATGGCAATTACTGACCATGGTGTGGTCCAGGGTTTCACAGAAGCGTGGCATGCACTTCAGAAATTAGAAGGTAAGTTCAGTTTCAAAGAAATGTTTGACTTCAAGATGATATATGGAGTTGAGGCATATTTAGTAGATGATTTAAAGACAGTTGTAACTAATTCTAAGAATCAGAGTCTTGATGATGATTATGTTGTATTTGATATTGAGACCACAGGTTTCAGTCCGTTATATAATAAGATAATTGAAATCGGAGCTGTTAAGGTGTCTAAAGGGGAAATTGTTGATAAATTCAGCACATTTGTTAATCCTGAAGAACCTATTCCATATAGAATAGAGCAGCTTACCAGTATAAATGATGGTATGGTAATTGATGCACCTGCAATAGATAAAATTCTCCCTGAATTTCTTAAGTTCTGTGAGGGTGCAGTAATGGTGGCACATAATGCAGATTTCGATATGAGCTTTATAATAAGTGAGGGTAAGAAACTTGGTATAGAAAGAGATTACACTATTGTGGATACTGTTGCACTTGCTAGAATGTTACTGCCTCATATCAGTAAATATAAGTTAGATAATGTAGCTAAAGCATTGAATGTATCATTAGAGAATCACCATAGAGCTGTTGATGATGCAGGCTGTACAGCAGAAATCTTCGTTAAATTCATAGAGATGTTAAAGGTAAGGGATATATTTACCCTTGACGGAATAAATGAAATGGGAACTACAAGTGTGGAGAGAATTAAGAAGCTTCCAACCCATCATGCAATTATATTAGCGACTAACGAAGTGGGACGAGTACATCTGTATGAGCTTATTTCTAATTCAAATATAGAATATTTCAACAGACAGCCAAGAATACCTAAGAGTGATTATTTAAAGCATAAAGAGGGACTTATTATAGGTTCTGCCTGCGAAGCAGGAGAGCTATACCAGGCGTTAGTCGGTGGCAAAAGCGAAGAAGAGATTACAAGATTAGTAGAATTCTATGATTACCTTGAGATACAACCTATTGGCAATAACGAATTCATGTTAGAAAGTGATAAATATTCAGTAACTACTATTGAAGAATTACAGGATATAAACAGAAGAATTGTTAAATTAGGTGAACAGTTTAATAAGTTAGTTGTAGCTACCTGTGATGTGCATTTTCTAGATCCTCAGGACGAGGTGTACAGAAGAATTATAATGGCATGCAAGGGCTTTAAAGATGCAGATAAACAAGCTCCTTTGTATTTCAGAAGTACTGACGAAATGCTAGAGGAATTCAAATATTTAGGAACTGATAAGGCATATGAAGTTGTAGTTACTAATACAAATAAGATTGCAGATATGGTTGAGAATATGTTCCCGGTCTGTCCTGATAAATGTCCTCCTGTAATCGAGAATTCCGACCAGATTCTAAGAGATATCTGTTATGATACGGCACATAAAATGTATGGCGAAAATCTTCCTGAAATAGTTACTGAGAGATTAGAGCGTGAGCTTAATTCAATTATTTCAAATGGTTTCGCAGTTATGTATATTATTGCACAGAAGCTTGTGTGGAAATCAAATGAGGACGGCTACCTTGTTGGTTCGAGAGGTTCAGTTGGTTCTTCGTTCGTTGCGACAATGGCAGGTATAACGGAGGTTAATCCTCTAAGCCCACATTATTACTGTAAGAAATGTCATTTTTATGATTTTGATTCACCGGAGGTTAAGAAATATACCGGTGGTGCAGGTTGTGATATGCCTGACAGGAAGTGTCCTGACTGTGGTGAAGAATTAGTTAAGGCAGGATTTGACATACCATTTGAGACTTTCTTAGGTTTCAAGGGTAATAAAGAGCCGGATATTGACCTTAACTTCTCCGGTGAATATCAGAGTAAGGCACATGAATATACGGAAGTTATCTTTGGTAAGGGACAGACTTTCAGAGCAGGAACAATCGGTACAGTTGCCGAGAAAACCGCTGAAGCATATGTTAGAAAATATTGTGAAGAGCGTGGAATTAAGAAGAGAAGATGTGAAGTAACAAGAATTTCTAAAGGCTGTACGGGAGTCAGAAGAACAACCGGACAGCATCCAGGAGGAATTATAGTTCTTCCAATCGGACATAACATTAATACATTTACACCGGTACAACATCCTGCAAATGATATGACGACTAAGACGGTAACGACACATTTCGATTACCATTCAATTGACCATAACCTTTTGAAACTTGATATTCTCGGACACGATGATCCTACGATGATAAGAATGTTAGAGGATATTACGGGCTTAGATGCTAAGAATATCCCGCTTGATAATAAAGAGGTTATGTCATTATTTGCAAGTACAGAAGCACTTGGAATTAAGCCTGAAGATATCGGCGGATGTCCGTTAGGTGCACTTGGAATACCTGAGTTTGGTACAGATTTTGTTATCCAGATGCTTATAGATACTAAGCCACAGACTTTCTCTGATTTAGTAAGAATCTCGGGATTGTCACATGGTACAGATGTATGGCTTAACAATGCACAAACCGTTATCTTAAATGGTGATGCTACGATTTCTACAGCTATTTGTACCCGAGATGATATTATGATATATCTTATTAATAAAGGTTTAGAGTCCGAGCAGTCATTTACCATTATGGAATCCGTCCGTAAAGGTAAGGGACTTAAGCCGGAATGGATTGAAGAAATGAAGAAACATGATGTTCCGCAATGGTACATAGATTCATGTCTTAAGATTAAATATATGTTCCCTAAGGCACATGCGGCAGCATACGTTATGATGGCTTACAGAATTGCATATTTCAAGGTGTTTTATCCGCTGGCATATTATGCGGCATATTTCAGCATAAGAGCATCGGCATTCAGCTATGAATATATGTGTATGGGACGTGAACGTCTTGAATATTATATGGCAGATTTTAAGAAACGTAAGGAAACAAAACAGCTAAGTAATAAAGAAGAGGATATGCTTAAGGATATGAAACTTGTTCAGGAAATGTATGCAAGAGGCTTTGAATTCGAACCGATAGATTTATACAGAGTTGCTGCACATAAATTCCAGATTTTCGGTAACAAATTAATGCCTGCATTAAGTACAATCGAGGGAATGGGAGACAAGGCGGCGGATGCGGTAGTAGATGCTGCACTAGACGGACCATTCTTATCAAAAGATGATTTAAGAGAGCGTTCGAAAGCAAGTAAGACGGTTGTAGATTTAATGGATGATTTAGGAATACTTGGAGATATTCCTGAGTCCAACCAGATTTCATTATTCGATTTTATGTAGTGAAATATGAATAAACTTTAATAAATTAAAAGGTAATAAAATACAATGAATAAAGAGCAGTTTGAATCAGCTAAAAACAAAATAATCGGAATTAAACGAAACAGAAATGGAATAGGAACCCTTAGTGAGAAAACAGTTCACGCAATTCTTAAGAATTACTATGAGCCTGATGAGGATTACCATGAAATTCCAGTAAACGGTTATGTTGCAGATATCTACAGAGATGGAAATATCATAGAGATTCAGACTGCTAATTTTAATAAATTAAGAAATAAACTTGATGTCTTTCTTAATGATTATCAGGTAACGGTGGTATATCCGATGCCATATATCAAGTGGCTTAGCTGGTTAGATGAAGAGACTGGTTACATCGGTCCTAAACGTAAATCACCTAAGAAAGGTAATCCATATGAAGCATTTTATCAGTTATATAAGATAAAAAGTTATCTGACCAATCCTAATATACGGATTAAAATTATTATGATGAATATGGAGGAAATAAGACTTCTAAATGGCTGGAGTAAGGATAAGAAGAAAGGCTCAAGCAGATTTGACAGAATTCCTACAGAGATTGTAGAAGAGATTGACTTATACAGTTTAGAAGATTATATGCAGATGGTACCGATAGAATTAGCAGAAACATTTTGCTCGAAAGATTATGCTAAGGCATCTCATCTAAGCATCGGAATGGCACAGACCGCACTTAATATTCTTACATATACAGGGACAGTTAAGAGAATCGGCAAACGTGGCAATGAAATTCTGTATAACATAAATGAAAATGTATGAAATGAACGATAAAAATGTATAAAATGCACAGTTTTTATTGCTAAAAACACGAAAAAATGGTAAAATTGTTGTATGTTCAGTTGGTATTACATACACTGGAAATATCTGAAAATAATCGTGGAAAGGAGACTATCATTATATAAATGATAGTGATACTGTTTATGCAGTATTATGGGTGTAGATTATGAGATTAATAACAAGATCTGATTTTGACGGATTAGCTTGTGCTGTATTTTTAAAAGAGGCTGGAATTATTGACAGTTATAAATTCGCTCATCCAAAAGATTTACAGGATGGACTCATAGAAGTAACTAAAGATGACTGCCTTGCAAATGTTCCATTTGTAGAGGGCTGCGGATTATGGTTTGACCATCATTCAAGCGAGCAGGAGAGAAATGCTTATAAAGGTAAGTATGAAGGCTGTTCAAAGTCAAGTCCAAGTGCAGCACACGTTGTATATGATTATTATGGAGGTAAAGAAAGATTTCCTAGATTTGATGACTTATTAGCAGCAGTTGACAAGGTAGATTCAGCTAATCTTACAAAGGATGAGATATTAAATCCTACTGACTGGGTTCTTTTAGGATTTATAATGGATCCAAGAACAGGTCTTGGAAGATTCAGAAACTTCACTATAAGTAATTACCAATTAATGGAGAAATTAATTGACTGGTGCAGAGAGATGACAATAGATGAGATAATGAATATTCCTGATATTGTTGAAAGAAAAGAATTATATTTTGAACAGACGGAGAAGTTCATAGATATGATTAAGGATAATACTGTTTTAAGAGATAAAGTTATTATTACAGATTTGAGAGGTCAGGAGACAATCTATACAGGCAACAGATTTGTAATATACAGTTTATATCCCGAAGCTAATATATCCTGCTGGATAGTATCCGGTAAAGGTGGACAGGGTTGCTCTTGTGCTGTAGGTTACAGTGTTCTTAATAAGACAAGTAACGTAGATGTCGGAGCATTAATGCTTAAATATGGTGGCGGCGGTCACAAAGTAGTAGGAACATGCCAGTTCTCGGATGAGAAAATGGAGGAAATGATTCCAAAATTATTAGATGAACTTACAGAATTAAACAGATAATTACTAGTGGTTTTAAAGTCATATTCTGCTGTATAAGAATTTTATAAGAATTTTATAAGAATTTGAGTATATACATAAAAACAGAATATGGCTTTTAAAAACAGAATTATCAGGCATTTATCGGAACAAGTAATAATGTACTTAAATAAATACATAATATAGATAAAAAAAGACTTGCAAAATCAAAAAGTATACTATATAATACCAAAGTACGGTTTCGTATGGCTCGTTGGTCAAGCGGTTAAGACGTCGCCCTCTCACGGCGAAAACAGGGGTTCGATTCCCCTACGAGCTGCTAATATATACTTATATAGTTGTCGCATCTTTGGTGCGACATTTTCTGTATATAACAGATTTTAATGTGAAGTACATGAAGTAGAACTAATCTTAAGATTAAGCAATTTAGAAAGATGAAATATTGAGGTGTACGTATTGAAACAAGGTTTGGACGTTAAACACATAAATCCATTTTTGCAATCAACAATGAAGATTTTTGAGAATGCGGCACAGATAAAACTTGTATTAGGTAAACCAAGTGTGGCGGTACTTGATTTCCCTGACCATATCCTCGCATTACAGGTTGGTGTGACGGGTGATCTGAAAGGACAGGTTTTGTTGGTAATGACAATAGATAATGCTAAGACAGTTGCTAGTAAGATGATGTTTGGTATGCCGGTTACTGAATTAGATGAGATGTCTACATCGGCACTTAGTGAACTTAGCAATATGATAATGGGTAATACGGCTACATTGTTTTCAACACAATCAATCCGTATCGACATAACACCACCTATGGTAATGTTAGGAACACAGATGCATATTACTTCAGAGGCACAGGCACTTAAAGTTCCTCTTATATTTGAGGGCAATGAATTAGTAAGCTTATATATATGCGTGGCGAAAGAGTAGTAAAATATAAAAACGAAATATAAAAAATAGTGAAAAACACTTGCAATAATATACAATATATGTTAATCTAAAAAAGCTGTGAGAATGGATGGTCCTCTGCTACATATGTATTAAGAACATCTAAATATTAAGGAGGTCACACAATGAACGAAATTATTAAAAATATTGAAGCTGCTCAGTTAAAAGAATCAGTTGCAGATTTTAAAGTAGGCGATACTGTTAAAGTATATGCAAAGATTAAAGAAGGAAACCGTGAAAGAATCCAGGTTTTCGAAGGAACAGTTATTAAGAGACAGGGTGGAAGCTCTCGTGAAACATTTACAGTTAGAAAATTCTCTAATGGTATTGGTGTTGAGAAGACTTGGCCATTACACTCACCAAACGTTGATAAAATCGAAGTTGTTCGTTTAGGTAAGGTTAGAAGAGCAAAACTTAACTACTTAAGACAGAGAGTTGGTAAGGCTGCTAAGGTTAAAGAATTAGTTAAATAATTCTTAATATGAGAAGATTGAAAAGGACAAGTACTTATAGTATTTTGTCCTTTTTTTGACAAAAAAAGATTATGATATGATGTTGGTGCAATGTTTTTTTGACACCCTGTTTAGTAAAGAAATACCGAAATAATATTACCATTGAATGGAGGGTATTTGAATGAGATTTTATAATGCAATGCCTGATAAAAACATTTTTGTTGATAGAATATTAAAATGGATTGTTGATGTGATTGTTGTAATTGTATTGGCATTATTTTTTATGAATTATTTAGGACAGCAGTCGAAAGTTATTGGTAATTCGATGAATGACAGATTAAAGAATGGTGATAAGGTAATGATTAATACATTAGCATATGATATGCATTCGCCAGAGAGATATGATGTTATTATGTTTAATAAGAAAGAAAAAAACGGTGATAAGGTCGAATATATAAAACGAATAGTAGGTCTTCCGGGAGAAACAATACAGATTAAAGATGGAAGAATTTATATAAATGATAAAGAATTAAAATATAATGAAAAAATGGATGATATCGTTAATCCAGGTCTTGCAAGCCAGAAAATAAAGTTAGAATACGATGAGTATTTTGTAATTGGTGACAATTGGAACAGTAGTGAGGATAGCCGTTCTAATACAGTAGGAAATGTAAAGCTTAGTGAGATTAAAGGCAAAGTCTGGCTGATATCGTGGCCATTTGCAAGTATTAAAATTGTGAAATAGATATGAGATAAATATGGAGGTGCTAATGAAGTACTTGAATATAATTGATGAGATATTTTCTTCTGATATTGGGTTTTTTATGTTTGGTGGACTGATAGTTGCCATGGTTATTAGTATATGTTTAAAAATGACTAAGAAAATTATAGCTGGTGGATTTATAAGTTTGTTGATTTATGTATTATGTGAAATTGGATTAAATATTTCAGCAGATTATAAGAAGTGTAAATTAAGAAATCAGAAAAGCAATATTATAATGAATTGTAGATAATTTAAATTATTATAAATATTTGGTAAGGCTTATAAAAGAGAAAGGAGAATCCGGATATATTTAATAATAAATGTATCGTATCAGAATATTATGAAGTTAAAAAATATAATTTTTTATCAGATGATGCAAAAATTATTAGAAAACAGGTATTTATGGAAGAACAGGGGTTTAAAAATGAATTTGATGATATAGATAATATTTCATTTCATATAGTTATGTATGACGAAACCAGACCGGTTGCTACTTGCAGAGTATATGAAGATATAGTGAAAAATGAGTATATTTTAGGCAGATTATCAGTTGTTAAGGAGTATAGAGGAATGAGCCTTGGAGCCAAAATGATAGGCGAAGCAGAGAGAATTGTAAAGGAGGAAGGTGGAACGTCAATCAGGCTGCATGCACAATGCAGGGTAACACCTTTTTATGGACAACAGGGTTATAAAGAATATGGAGTCATAGAAGATGATGAGGGGTGTCCACATATATGGATGAAGAAACAATTATAGTAGAACGAAGAAGGATGAGCATAGGCTCATATAGACAATTGTAAGCGTGATTTTCTTTGCTAAGGATAAAAAGAAATATCAATATGCTTAATTAAAAAATATAATAAAAAATACAAATAGCTTAGTTAAAAAATACAAATATGCGTAATTAATATATGGTTAACTTAGGAAAAATATGGTATTATAAAGATATCAATTTTTGGAGGTTTTTGACATGGAAGCAATTGAATGTATTAAGACAAGAAGAAGTATTAGAAAATATGAGGACAAGCCTGTTGATAAGTCTTTAATTGAAGAGATTATTGAAGTTACAAGATTTGCACCAAGCTGGAAGAATTCCCAGACAGTAAGATATATAGCAATCTATGATAATGATATCAAGACAAAGATTGCAGAAGAGTGTATTATGGGACACGCAGGCAATAAGAATAATATAATGGGTGCACCTGTATTAATGGTTGAAGTTACTGTTAATAAGAGAGCAGGATATGAAAGAGACGGAAGCTATTCGACATCTAAGAAAGACCATTGGCAGTCATATGATGCAGGAATGTCGGCAGAAGTATTTTGCCTCGCTGCTCATGAAAAAGGACTTGGAACTGTTGTTATGGGAATATATGAAGAAGCTAAGGTGAAAGAGGTTCTTGGAATTGGTGAAGATAAATCAGTTTCAGCATTGATTGCTTTAGGATATCCTGCTGATGCTCCTGCTGCACCAAAGAGAAAAGAAGTAGCAGATATACTTACTTTTATGTAAAGAGTTTCGAATATCAATTAAAGTGTAGATGTGATTTATAAATTATAGCTTATTATAAGCCGGATAATGTGATATAATGCATTGTCCGGCTTGTTTGTAAGTTTGGGAGGATAGTTTTATGGTAAGTCAGGATTAATTATAAACACGTTTTGCCATACAATTTATTTTTATCCTATAAATTGAAATGAGATTGTTATGAGTTAGAGAATTGATGTTATAATTTATTGTTATATGATATAATATATTGCAAATGTTAAATGTATGCATTGGATGAGACAAGTAAACCACATTACTACGATAAAAAGAACGACGTATATTGGGTTAAATATGGAAATACAATAACAGAACATATTAACAATATATTAAAAAGTGGTGAACTTGAAACTGACACCGTCGGAAAAATCGACGTTGATAATTTTAAAAACTGTAAAGATATATAATTATGATATGATTATTGAAGTTGGATAGCAAAATTGATAGAGAATGGAAGTGGAAAAAATGAATAATGAAAATAAAACCAATATTAACTGGTATCCCGGACATATGACCAAAGCTAAAAGAATGATGGAAGAGGATATAAAACTTATTGATTTAGTAATAGAATTAGTAGATGCCAGAGTTCCTATGAGCAGCAGAAATCCTGATATAGACAGAATAGGTAAGAATAAGGCAAGACTTATATTACTTAATAAATGCGATTTAGCTGATGAGAGAATAACTAAAGAATGGGCAGAATATTTTGAAAATCAGGGATATTTTGCAGTAATGGTTAATTCTAGGAATGGAAATGGTCTTAAAGCCATTAACAATGTTGTAAAAGAGGCTTGTAAAGAGAAGATAGAAAGAGACAGAAAGAGAGGTATACTTAACCGTCCTGTTAGAGCAATGGTAGTTGGAATACCTAATGTCGGAAAATCTACTTTCATTAATTCATATGCTAAGAAAGCTTGTGCTAAGACTGGTAATAAGCCGGGAGTTACTAAAGGAAAACAGTGGATTAAATTAAGCAGTACACTTGAATTACTTGATACACCGGGCATTTTATGGCCTAAATTCGAGGATCAGACAGTAGCTATGCGACTTGCCTTAATCGGTTCGATTAAAGATGAGATTCTGAATACCACAGAGTTAGCAATGGACTTATTGAAATTCCTTACAGAGAATTATAATGGAATTCTGAATGAGAGATATGGAATTACCGAGAGTGATGATACATTACAGATGTTAAATGACATTGCATTTAACAGGAAATTCCTTTTAAAAGGCAATGAATTAGATATTGATAAAGCATCAAGAATTCTTCTTGATGAATTCAGAAATGGTAAACTTGGAAGAATTAGTTTAGAAAAGAATATATAGACAGAGGAACAACAGATGGCAGGAATAAAAATATCTGATATAAAAGAAGAATTTGCAGCCAGTAATAATATAGAAGGATATGCTGATTTAATAGCAAAATATTCTGATGATGAGCGTGCAGGAGTTATTAATTTAATAAAAAGATATCAGAAAGAAATCGATAAACATAATAAAGAAGTAGAACGAACCTATAATATGCAGGCATTTGAAAGAAAATACGGTGAATATCAGTATATTTGCGGGATTGATGAAGTTGGAAGAGGACCACTTGCGGGACCTGTATGTGCAGGTGCAGTTATTCTGCCTAAAGATGTAGATATTTTATATATAAATGATTCTAAGCAGTTAAGCGCCGCTAAAAGAGAAGAACTCTATGACATTATTAAGGAAAAGGCAATAGCTGTCAAAACAGCATATTCAAGTTCTGAGGTAATTGACGATATTAATATTCTTCAGGCTACATACAGAGCAATGCGTGAAGCTATTAATGAATTAGATGTAAAACCCGATATATTATTAAACGATGCAGTTAATATTCCAGAAGTGAATATAAAGCAGGTGCCTATTATTAAAGGTGATGCAAAGTCGATTTCTATTGCAGCAGCAAGTATTATTGCAAAAGTAGAGAGAGACAGGCTTATGGTAATGTATGATGAATTATATCCTGAATATGGTTTCGCCAAGAATAAAGGATATGGTTCTAAAGAACATATAGAGGCACTAAGAAAATATGGTCCCTGCCCAATTCATAGAAGGAGTTTCATAAAGGGGCTGATTTAAAGTGAATATAAATATATCTAATTATTATACAGATTCTCAATCTGCTTCAGATGCAGTTTCTAATTCAGGTTCTAACAGAAATGAAGCTGTCGACAGAAGTGTACAGAACCAGAATGTTCAGAATATAAATAGCCAAAATAACACTGGTGGAATAAATTTGAGAGATTTAGCTGCCGGTGATGTTTTTCGTGGTGAAATAATTAACATTAATAACCAGAATGTGGAAATTCTGTTAGACGGAAATGAACACATTAATGCAACTATGCAGCAAGCATTAGGACTTAATATTGGCGAAAAATTATTATTTCAGGTCAAAGATAATAGTGACACACAGTTAGTTATAAGACCGATAGCTAATAATGAAGTATCTTCTGAACTTGTTAATAAATCACTTCTCACAGCAGGATTAACAATTAATGATAAAAATATTGCGATAGTAAAAGAATTAATAGCTAATGGACAACCGATAGATAAGCAGTCAATCATAAATATGATTAAACTATCATCAGTTTATGCTAATGAGTCAATAGATAAACTTATTGATATGACGAAGAATGGAATAGAAATCAATAGAGAAAATCTAGATATGTATGATGCTTATACCACATCAAGTCATTATATTTCTGAGAATATTATGGAGATAGGAGATGGCATCTTAGAAGTATTTGAAAAACTATTAGAAAGTGATGTTAATTTTAGTGATTTCACAGAGAATAATGTTAACATAGAAGATACTACAGGAAATACTACAACAAATGATATTACTTCAGGTAATTTTAATGAAAATAGTATTAATCCGGAAAATTTAATGGGAAATACTATTAGTTCAGACAGTTTTACAAAAATCAATACAATTTTAGAAGATTTATCTAATATATTTGATGCAGATAATGATAATAAGCAGATTTCAGAAAGTATAAATGTGGATAAAAACAATATCTATAATAAAGAAAGTATACAGGAAGCTTCAAAGGAGAGCACAAAAGATTTTCTTAAAATGATAGACAGTTCTGATACTTTTAAGGAATTATCTGAAGTGCTTAAAAATATTGGTGAAAATATGCCAAAAGAAGCGTTTAATAATATAATAAAGTCACCTGTATTTAAAGAGAAAATCACGAAACTACTTATGGATAGGTTATATCTTAATCCCACTAAGTTAAGTGAAGATAAAAAGATTGTTAAGAATGAAGTAGATAAAATATATGATAAATTAAATAAGCTTACTGAAATGATTAAGAATATGCCTGAGAATGTTAAGAGTGAAAATCTGTCACTTGCGGGCGACAAACTAAGTAAGAATATGAATTTTATGAATGAATTAAATAACATAGAAGCATATGTCCAGGTTCCGGTTAAATTTTCAGAGGGAAATAAGAACGGAGACTTGTATGTCTATAACAGGAGAAGGAATAAGAAAATTAATGATGATACATTGACAGCATTTTTGCATTTGCAATTAGATTACCTGGGTGCAACAGATATAAATATATCGCTGAAGAAGAACAGTGTAACGGCTAAATTCACATTAGATGATGAGACTTCTAGAAATCTTGTAGAAGATAATCTTGGGGAATTAGCAGAAAGATTAGAGAAAATTGGCTATAATGTTACGATAAGTACAGAATTAAGTGAGAAGAAATCACAGGAATTCAATGCGATATTACCTATAACTTCTAATAATGAAAATGCTGTATCAATAAAGAGATATATATTCGATATACGCACATAATTTAAGTAGTTAAAGAAGCTGATTATTTATAGCTTAAAGTGTATAGAAGTCAATAAAGTATTCAAAACACAGACTCGAAAAGGAATTATTTATATGGAAGATAATGAGAAAGCTAAGAAGAAAACAGCAGTAGCACTTCAATATAATCGTGGAGATGAAGCACCAAAAGTAATAGCAACAGGAAAGGGAATACTTGCTGAGAAGATTTTGGATAAGGCTAAAGAATCAGATGTGCCTGTATATGAAGATGAAAAATTAGCAGGAACACTTTCTAAGTTAGAGATTGGTGATATGATTCCACCTGAATTATATGGAGTAGTGGCTGAAATATTAGTATTTGTTGATAAAATGGACAGGATACGCAAGAAGATATCATAAGAGGGGTATAGATAAATGAGATATAAGGATGAGAATTATAGAATAAATAATAATAAACCAAAGAATAGCAAGGCAGGGAATAGCAAGGTAAGAGATAGTAAATACCAAAATAATAATATTGATTATTATAAAATAAACAAAAGAGCCCTTGGTGAAGAATATGAGAAAATCGCAGGTGAATATATTAAGGAACTTGGATATGAAATTATTGAATATAATTACAGATGTCATTATGGGGAAATAGATATCATTGCAATGGATAAGTGTGACCTTGTATTTATAGAGGTGAAATTTAGGCATAGCGGAAAATTTGGAACACCATTCGAAGCAGTTAACAAACAGAAACAGAATACAATAATGAAAACTGCGACATATTATATTTTAGAAAATGATATACAGGAAAATACATATATAAGATTTGATATTGTTGGAATAGAAGATGACAATATTGTACTGATTAAAAATGCATTTGGAGGAATATAGACTTGAATAAGTATTTGGATAATTTAAAACAAAAATTTAATGAAGATAATAGCGATTTACCATTAATCAGATTCGAAAGTTTTGAGAAAATTCCATTTATTGAGCATGGTTTCACTACAAGATTAGGTGGTGTAAGTAAAGGGATTTTTTCAACACTAAATCTTTCATTTGCAAGAGGCGATGAAAAGGAAAAAGTTTTAGAAAATTACAGAATTGTTGCCAGAAAGATAGGTTATGATATAGATGATTTTGTGGCTTCACACCAGACACATACTACCAATATAAGAATTGTCGGTACGGAAGATAAAGGTAAAGGTATCATAAGGGAACGCGATTATGAAGACGTTGACGGACTTATGACTAATGAACCGGGCATAGTGCTATTTACATACTATGCTGACTGTGTGCCGCTTTATTTTGTGGATACGGTTAAGAAAGTAATTGCACTTTCACATTCAGGCTGGAAAGGAACTGTAAACAGAATGGGCAAAGTTACAGTTGATAAAATGGTGAGTGAATATGGCTGCGACAGAAAAGATATAATATGTGCAATAGGTCCATCTATCTGTCGTAAGTGTTATGAAGTAAGTGAAGATGTAGCGATAGAATTTAAGAAGAATTTTTCTGAAAAAGATGTGGAACAATTTCTTGATGATAAACATAACGGTAAATATCAGCTGGATTTGTGGAAAGTCAATGAACTGATTCTTAAAGAGGCAGGAATATCAGAAAATCATATCGAGAACAGGAGAATATGCACCTGTTGTAATAAAGATGTTTTGTTTTCACATCGTGGACTTAATGGACAAAGAGGAAATCTTGCTGCATTTATGGTAATAAAATAATAGAACTTTACAAATATTTAGATTACTGATAAACTAAAAGAGTATGCATTTAGAAAGCAGGAAGATTTATTAATGAAAAAAAATGAGCATATTATAAAAGAAATTAAGGAAGGTTCGATAGCCGAAGAGTTCGATTTAGAGCCAGGAGATGTCATTTTAAAGATTAATGATAATGACATTGAAGATATATTTGATTATCAGTATTTTGTTGAGGATGAATATATCGAGGTTTTAGTAAGAAAAACTGATGGTGAGGAATGGCTCTTAGAGATAGATAAGGATCCTGATGAAGATTTAGGTATAGTGTTTGAGAATGGTCTTATGGACAATTACAGAAGTTGTCAGAATAAGTGTATGTTCTGTTTTATCGACCAGATGCCTAAAGGCATGAGAGAAACATTATATTTTAAAGATGATGATTCGAGACTATCATTTCTACAGGGTAATTATGTTACACTCACTAATATGAGTATGAAAGACATTGATAGAATTATCAGATATCATTTAGGACCTATAAACATTTCTGTTCATACAACTAATAAAGAGTTGAGATGTAAAATGCTTAATAATCGTTTTGCAGGAGATGCTTTAGATAAAATCAGAATTTTATATGAAGCAGGAATTGAAATGAATGGACAGGTTGTTCTGTGCAAAGGTGTTAATGATAAAGATGAACTTAAGAGAACAATTGAAGATATAGGAAGTTATCTTCCTATAATGAGAAGTGCATCAGTTGTTCCGGCAGGACTTACAAAATACAGAGATGGTTTATATCCGTTAGAAAGTTTTAATAAAGAAGATGCCTGTGAAGTTATTGATTTAATAGAGAGTTATCAGAAAATATTCTATGATAAATATGGACTCCATTTTATTCAGGCAAGTGATGAATGGTATATATTAGCTGAAAGAGATTTTCCAGAAGAAGAAAGGTATGATGGATATATACAGCTTGAAAATGGTGTTGGAATGATGAGGCTTCTGTGGAATGAATTTATGGAGTATTACGAAAGTCTTGAACCTGTTGAAATTGAGAAAGAATTAGTGGTCTCTTTAGCAACAGGAGTTTTGGCCTATGATATGATTAACAAGATGGCAAAATTAATCGAGAAAAAGATTAAAAATGTCAAAGTGAATTGTTATAAGATAATAAACAATTTTTTTGGAGAAAAGATTACAGTATCAGGTCTGATTACGGGAACGGATTTAATTGACCAGCTTAAGGATAAAGAACTTGGCGACAGGTTACTGCTTCCTAATAACATATTAAGAAGTGGTGAAGATGTATTTCTAGATGACTACAAATTACAAGAAGTCAGTGATAGATTAGGTGTTCCGATAGTTATAACGAAATCTGATGGAGAGGGTTTTGTTAATGCCATTTTAAATGGTGATGGCCAGAATAAAGATAATGGTAATTTTGTATATATTAAAGCATATGATAACGATTAAGACTTATAGAAAAGGAGAATATATAGATGAGTAAACAAGTAGTAGCAATCGTAGGCAGACCAAATGTCGGTAAGTCCACATTGTTCAATGCATTAGCAGGTGAAATGATATCGATTGTTAAAGATACACCTGGTGTTACAAGAGATAGAATCTATGCGGACGTAACTTGGTTAGATAAAACATTTACGCTTATTGATACTGGTGGAATTGAACCAGACTCTAATGATGTAATACTTTCACAGATGAGAGAACAGGCTGAAATTGCGATAAATACAGCAGATGTTATTGTATTTATTACAGATGTAAGGCAGGGACTTGTAGATTCTGATGCTAAAGTAGCTGATATGTTAAGAAGAAGCAAGAAGCCTGTAGTACTTGTTGTCAATAAAGTAGATAGTTTTGAAAAATTTATGCCTGATGTGTATGAATTCTATAATCTTGGAATCGGTGATCCAATTCCGGTTTCGGCAGCCTCAAGACTTGGAATCGGCGATATGTTAGAAGAAGTGTGTAAGCATTTTAATGATGATGACACTGAGGATGAGGAAGATGACAGACCTAGAGTGGCAATAGTTGGTAAGCCAAATGTTGGTAAATCTTCTATTATTAATAAATTACTTGGTGAAGACAGAGTTATTGTCTCTAATATCGCAGGAACTACAAGAGATGCAGTAGACACAGAGATTAAGAGAAATGGAAAAGAATATGTATTTATTGACACTGCGGGACTTAGAAGAAAATCTAAAATCAAAGAGGAATTAGAAAGATACAGTATTATACGAACTGTTACCGCTGTAGACAGAGCTGATGTGGTCGTAGTAGTAATTGATGCAACTGAGGGGGTAACCGAACAGGATGCAAAGATTGCGGGAATTGCACATGAGCGTGGTAAGGGGGTAATAATTGCGGTTAATAAATGGGACGCAATTGAGAAAAATGACAAAACAATATATGAACATACAAATAAGATAAGAGAAGTCCTTGCATATATGCCTTATGCAGAAATGATATTTATCTCGGCGCAGACAGGGCAGAGACTTAATAAATTATTTGATTTGATTGATATGGTTATTCAGAACCAGAATTTAAGAATTGCCACAGGCGTACTTAATGAGATTATGGCAGAGGCAGTTGCATTACAGCAGCCACCATCTGATAAAGGTAAGAGATTAAAACTCTACTATATGACACAGGTTGCGGTTAAACCGCCGACATTTGTTATCTTTGTTAATGATAAAGAACTTATGCATTTCTCATATACAAGATATATTGAGAATAAAGTGCGTGAGGCATTTGGATTTAAGGGAACAGCCTTAAAATTTATTATAAGAGAACGTAAAGATAAAGAGGATTAATTATGGAACGTATTATTTGTATTGTAATAGGATATATATTTGGATTATTCCAGACAGGATATATTTATGGTAAGTTAAATCATGTTGACATAAGAGATTATGGAAGTGGCAATGCAGGAACAACTAATGCAATGCGTGTGCTTGGTAAAAAAGCTGGAATAATTACATATTTAGGCGATTGTTTAAAAGCCGTTGCAGCAAGCTTAGTTATATATTTCCTGTTTAAGTCACAGCCTTCTGATTATCTGTTTATGTTAAAGATTTATGGTGGACTTGGTGTTGTACTAGGACATAATTTTCCGTTCTATATGGGATTTAAAGGTGGAAAAGGAATTGCAGCATCATCAGGTGTTATACTTGGTTTAGGAGATATGAAGCTTACACTTATTGCATTATTTACATTTGTTATTGTAACTGTTCTTACTAAATATGTATCAGTAGGTTCGCTTACGATGATGGCAGGTTTCTTTGTTGAATTTATTGTTTTCAACGAACTTAAGATTATTGGTTTCAAAAATAATATGCATTTTATGGGAAATGAAAGAATAGAAGTATATATACTTGTATTTGTAATATCAGCATTGGCATTTATTAAACACAGAGCTAATATCCAGAGATTGATTGCTGGTAATGAAAGAAAGATTGGACAGAAGAAAGATTTGTAATAAATAAATGAAAAATTTGTAATAAATAAATGAAAAATTTGTAATAAATTATTCTGACATAAATTGGCAATATCTGTAATAACAGAAATATGCGTGCATCATATAATGGCACAGAAATGAGGTAAAATTATGGCAAAAGTATCTGTATTAGGAGCAGGTGGCTGGGGTATCGGCATCGCCGTATTACTTAATAACAATGGTCATCAGGTTACTATCTGGTCAGCAGTTGACAGAGAAGTAGAAATGTTAAAAGAGAAAAGAGAGAATACAATAAGTCTCCCTGGTATTGTAATAGATGAGAATATCAAGATTACAAATAATTTGAACGAAGCTATAGATGATGAAGATATAATTGTTATGGCAGTTGCTTCATCATTTGTAAGAAGTACATCAGCAAAATTAAAAGGCTTAATTAAAGATGGACAGATTATTGTAAATGTCGCAAAGGGTATTGAAGAAGAGACTCTTATGACACTTACTGATATAATTAAACAGGAAGTGCCTAATGCAGATGTAGCGGTTCTGTCCGGACCGAGCCATGCTGAAGAAGTAGGAAGAGGCATACCTACAACCTGCGTTGTCGGTGCAGATACAAAGAAAACGGCAGAGCTTCTTCAGAATGTGTTCTCCTCACCAGTATTCAGAGTATATACAAGTCCTGATGTATTAGGAATTGAATTAGGCGGTGCTTTAAAGAATGTTATAGCTTTGGCAGCAGGAATTGTTGACGGCTTAGGATATGGAGATAATACACAGGCAGCACTTTTAACAAGAGGTATCGCTGAAATCGCACGACTTGGCGTGGCAATGGGAGCAAAACCACTTACACTTTATGGCCTGTCAGGAATTGGTGACCTTATTGTTACCTGCGGAAGTATGCACAGCAGAAACAGAAGAGCCGGAATACTTATCGGACAGGGATATTCAATGTCAGAGGCAATCAAAGAAGTCAATATGGTTGTCGAAGGCGTATATGCCGCTAAATCAGCTAAAAAATTAGCTGCGAAATATAATGTTAAGATGCCTATAATAGATACTGTAAATATGGTTTTATTCGAAGGAAAAAATGCAAGAGATGCAGTTAATGAGTTAATGGTGAGAGATAAAACGAATGAAAATGTAGATTTAGATTGGTAAACTACAGGAATTGGAGGGTGTATGGCTGTTGTAAAGAGATACAATCCAAATAAATTTTATTTTTCAGACCGGCTTACAGAGAAACTAGAGTCGATTTGCGAAAGCAATCTTACAGTTGTAGAAGCACCAACAGGTTTTGGTAAAACTACTTCTGTCAGAAATTTTCTAAATAATGTAGATGAACCTGTGTTATGGATGACTATCGAAAATGATGACAGGGAATATTTCTTTGAGGAAATATGTAATCATATACATAATATTGACAGTGTTATAGCAGGAAAGTTAAGGGCTGTTGGTTGTCCGGAAGACTTAGAGATGTCTAATAAAATAGCAGGTATATTATCTGAACTTGATTTACCAGAGAAATATATAGTTGTATTTGATAATTTTCAGTATATTTCTAATACGATAATAGGAAAAACGATTATTAAATTATTAGATGTGTTTGAGGATTCGGTAAGGTTTGTCGTACTTACACAGACTGTTAAATCAACATCGATGATTGACCTGATTTTCAATAACAGAATTAATTATATCGGTAAGAGTGATTTAGAATTCAACCACGAAGAAATTAAAATGTATTTCAGGGAATGTGGAATTAAATTAGATGACAATGAAGTGGATTATCTGTTCAAGTATACAGAAGGTTGGATTAGTGCAATCTATCTGCAAATGTTACATTATCTGTCTAATAATGAATTTGAACCGGATGCAGGAATAGATAAGCTTGTATGTAAGGCAATCTGGGATAAGATATCTATAGAAGAACAGGACTTTCTGATTTTAATATCAATTTATGACAGTTTTTCGCTTAAACAGGCATTATTTATCGGTGGAGATGAATTAACTGCTGACGAAATCAAGAAATTATTAAAATCTAATTCGTTTATAAGGTATGATTCCAGGGATAGAAAATATTTCACACATTCAATTTTAAGATATTATCTTAAGTCAGAATTTGATAAATTAGATATAATAGTTAAGAAACGTGTTTATGAGAAAGCTGCAAAATGGTATGAAGAGAATGAGAATTACTATCAGGCTCTTGAATATTATTATAAGATAAGAAAATATGATGATATTTATTATATGAGCATTTCATTAGAGGATATTGTTCCACACCTTACTAAAGATAATAAGAATATGTTTCTACAGATAGTATCAGGTGTGTCATTAGAGACTAAGGAACAGAATCTAAGAAGAAGTATTATTTTTTCATTTGCATTATTTATATACAATGAGAAAGATTTCTTTAATAAAGAATGTGAAATAATTACTGAGATGATAGATAATTCTAAGTATTTAAGACAACGTGAGAAAGACATTTTACATGGCGAAGTTATGTTCATTAATTCTTTTGGTAAATATAATGACCTTAATAAAATGTATGATATGTATGTGAAAGCATATGAATATATGCAGTCACCATCGTCAATATATTCAGATAAGATAAGTATCATTTTCAAGAACCCATCGGTGCTTGGCTGTTTTCATAGTAAGAGTGGCGAAGCAGTAAAAGAGTTAGAGAATTTTGAAAAAACAATGATTTATTATTACAAACTTACGGCGGGTAACAGCAAAGGTTTAGAGGCAGTAATGAGAGCAGAAATATTGTTCAATCAGGGCAATTTTCAAGATGCTGAACTGTTATGCCAGAAGGCATTATATATGGCAGAGACAAGAGGGCAGGTTAGTGTATACATATGTACGATGTTTCTGATGGTAAGGATATCAGGTTTTCAGGGTGACTATGATAATATTAAATATAATTTCCAGAGTATCAGAAAGAAGATTGAGAATACCGGAGAAAATGATAAATCATCTATGGCTGATTTGTGTGAGGGATATATGTATATGCTTATCGGAAAGCCAAGTTCAATACCTAACTGGCTGAAGGATGAGAAGAGTATAGAAGTAAGATGTCCGATTTTACCCCTTGTAATGGCAAATATTATCTATGCAAGATACTTGATTTCTAATAATGAATATTCTAAATTCTTAGGAATAAGCGGACAGATGTTAGGTTCTACAAAGGTATATAATAATATACTCTTTGAAATCTATTTATACATATTTATTGCACATGCTAATTATAAATTAGGTAATAAAGTTAAGGCAATCAAGTTCTTAAATGAAGCAGTAGATATAGCTAAGAATGATAAGTTTATTATTCCTTTTGTGGAGAATTATTCTTTGATAGAAGATATATATGAAGCCGATGCAAAACATCAGGACAGAATAGATTTTATGAATGATGTAATCGCATGTTACCGTAAATATGACAGAAAGTTCAAAAGTGTCCAGAATTCATACAGAGAAGATATGGACTATGGACTTACTAACAGAGAACTTCAGATTGCCAGACTTGCAGCTGACAGGTTATCTAATAAGGAGATTGCTGACCAGCTTTATATCGCAGTTGGTACTGTGAAGAGTAATCTTAAGACTATTTTCAGTAAATTGCAGATTAAATCAAGGTCAGAGCTTAAGAATTTCTTTGATTAGTTTTGTGCTTTTTTCGCTAAAAATACCTCTAAAAGTGGGTGGATATTATTGAAAAAATATTTTATTATTATAATATAAAATTATAGGAGGGATTTTTATGGCTAAGATTAGAGATGTTGAAGCAAAGTATGGATATCGTCTGTTAATTGAACTGGATAGCGGAAATGTTATATATCTCAATTTGGCAGATAAGGTCGAAACTGTCAGATTTTATGATTTAAAAGATGTGAAATTATTTGACGAAGTTGAAACTGATGGCTATTCAATATATTGGGATTACAAAAGAATAGTAATAAGTTTATCAGAGATTTTTGAGATTACTAGTGTTAGGCATAAAGAAGAGATGGAAAATAAGCAAAATGCCATATGATATATTGGCATATATAGTATAACAGAATATATATGAAGGTGTCACCAATAGGTGGCACCTTTGTTGTATTTAGGAAAAAATAAAAAAATAACAAAAAAGCTCATATTATAGTAGGAAAATTTATTAATACGTGTTAGAATAGGAGATAGTTATTAATTTAACAAACTATGAGCTTTGATATTAGAAAGGAGTTCTAATATGGTATCTAATGACGCTACTATTTTAAAAATTAAGCATGATTTACTTTATGAGGTTGCGAAACTTGCATATGCCGGTGAACTTGACGATATGAAAGAGGAACTTCCATATAAATTAATTCCGGGACCACAGGCACATTTCAGATGTTGTATTTATAAGGAAAGAGAAGTAATCAGACAGAGAATAAGACTTGCTGAGGGTAAATGTCCGGGAGAGAAGCACAGTAAGAATATTGTACAGGTTATTAATTCCGCGTGTGAAGGATGTCCGATTTCAAGATATGTTGTAACAGATAATTGTCAGAAATGTATGGCAAAGGCCTGTCAGCAGTCTTGTCATTTTGGGGCAATATCAATGACAAGGGACAGAGCATATATAGATCCATCTAAATGTAAGGAGTGTGGACAATGTTCAAAGGCATGTCCATATAATGCGATTGCAGATCTTATGAGACCTTGTAAGAGAAGCTGTCCTGTTGATGCAATAACTATGGATGAGAATGGCCTGTGTGAAATAGATGAGACAAAATGTATCCAGTGTGGTAAATGTATTCACAGTTGTCCATTCGGTGCAATCAGTTCTAAATCATTTATAGTAGATATTATAAATGATATAAGAGCAGGAAAAAGAGTTGTTGCTATGTTAGCACCTTCTACTGAGGGACAGTTTGGTGATGATATTACGATGGCAAGCTGGAGAACAGCACTTATGAAGATTGGTTTTGCTGATATGGTGGAAGTTGGTTTAGGTGCAGATATGACCGCAGCTTCAGAAGCAGAGGAGTGGGCGGCAGCGTTTAAAGAGGGCAAGAAGATGACAACTTCATGCTGTCCAGCATTTGTTAATCTTATTAAACAACATTTTCCAACATTGTTAGAGAATGTTTCTACTACAGTATCACCTATGTGTGCAGTTTCAAGAATGTTAAAGGCACAGGATCCAGATGTGGTTACTGTATTTATAGGACCGTGTGTGGCTAAGAAGAGCGAGGCAGCAGATGAAAGTCTCGAGAATAATGCAGATTATGTGCTTACATTTGGTGAGATAAGAGCGATGTTAAGAGCTAGAGATGTAACGCTTATGCCTGAAGAGAATACATTGCAGGAAGCAAGTGTATTTGGTAAGAGGTTTGGTAATGGTGGTGGTGTTGCTAATGCTGTTACGGAATGTCTGAAAGAGACAGGTGAAAATGCAGATATAAATGTTATGAAATGTGATGGAACTGCAGAATGCAAAAAGGCTTTATTGTTACTTAAAGCAGGCAGACTTCCGGCAGATTTTATAGAAGGAATGGCCTGTGAGGGCGGATGCGTAGGTGGCCCTAGCAGACATGCAGATGTACTTAAATCAAAAAAATCCAGAGATAAACTTATTAGTCAGGCAGACGAACGTAATATTCACGATAATTTAAAAAACTATGAAATGAACAGTTTTTCAATGCATAAATAGATATAGCCTAAAGGAATTTTTAATATCCTAAAATGAAAATTAAACATAAATCAATACCCTCTTGCATATATTGTATAAGCATAGCAAGGGGGTATTTCTATGGAGAAATCGAATTTATATGATGTATATAAAGATATTAATAAGAGAACAAATGGAGAAATCTATCTTGCAGTAGTCGGACCTGTAAGAACCGGAAAATCAACATTTATTAAAAGATTTATGGACCTGATGGTAATTCCGGAGATTAAAGATGAGAATATCAGGGAAAGAACCAAAGATGAACTTCCACAGAGTGCAACGGGAACGACCATAATGACTACAGAGCCTAAATTCATTCCTAAAGAAGCTGCCAAAATTGAGATATCTCCTGAAATGACAGTGAAAATAAGACTGATTGACTGTGTAGGATATATGACAAAGGGTGCAACCGGTCATATTGAGAATAATGTGGAGAGAATGGTCAAAACACCTTGGTTTGACTATGATATACCATTTACAAAGGCAGCGGAGATTGGAACTAAGAAAGTAATTAATGAACATTCTACAATAGGTATTGTAATTACGACAGATGGTTCGATCGGTGAGATTCCGAGAGAGAACTATGTAGAGCCTGAGGAAAGAACTATTAACCAGCTTAAAAGCCTAGGAAAGCCATTTGTAGTCCTGCTTAATTCAGAAAAACCATATGCTAAGGAGACAATTAGTCTTGCTGAGGATATAGCTTCAAGAAATCAGGTATCGGTAATTCCTATAAATTGTGCACAGCTAAAGAAAGATGAGATAAATAAAATATTAGAAATGGTTCTGTACGAATTTCCTATTTCAACGATAAGCTTCAGAATTCCTAAATGGGTGGAAATGTTAGATGATGAACATTATTTTAAGAAAAGTATAATTGATACTGTAAAAGAATTTATCTCTAATATGAGAAGTGTAAAAGACACATTCAGGCTTAAGGATATAACTTCAGAATATATTAAACATTCTAAGATTGATAAGAAAGATTTATCGACAGGAAATATTGATGTTAATCTTGAAATGGAAGATAAACATTATTATACGGTTCTTAGTGATCTGACAGGAATGGAGATTGATAATGAATATAATCTTATCAATGCCTTAAAGGATTATTCAAGCCTTAAGAATGAATATGATAAGTTTTCAAATGCGATGGCAGACGTTAATTTCAGAGGGTATGGTGTCGTTACACCGTCTAAGGAAGAAATAGTATTAGGTGAGCCTGAGATAATTAAGAATGGAAGTAAATACGGAATCAAGATAAAGGCAGAAGCACCATCAATTCATATGATAAAAACACAAGTGCTTACAGAAATTGCACCAATTGTCGGTAATGAGGCTCAGGCAAAAGATCTCATTGATTACATAAAATCTAATGGTGAAGAGAATGAAAATGGAATATTTGAAACTAATATATTTGGCAAATCTATCGAACAGATTGTAGAAGAGGGTATTCGTAATAAATTAGAGAAGCTTTCAGATGAAACTCAGAATAAACTAAAAGATACATTAGAAAAGATTACAAATGAAAGCAATGGCGGGGTTATATGTATAATTATATGATATATAAATATAGAGTATAGGTTTATAAAAAAATAGCATTTTATTTAACTATTTTTCATAAAATATACTTTTTCTTGCAAATGTAAAAACTTCATAGTATACTCATTGTAGACCGCTTTTTAAGGAAGCGGTTTTACAATTTAAAAAGGAGGAAGTTTGAATGTTAGAAAGATTTTTCAAACTAAAGGCTAATAATACAACTGTTAAAGTTGAAGTATTAGCAGGTATTACTACATTTATGACAATGGCTTATATCATTGCTCTCAATCCTAATTTATTAACAGGTTTTGGAGTCGGGGGAGCTACTTGTCCGACAGATGGTACAGGCGGTTTATGGAATGCAGTATTCCTTGCAACTGTATTATCATCAGCAGCAGGTACATTGATTATGGCATTACTTGCTAATAAGCCATTTGCATTAGCACCTGGTATGGGACTTAACTCATACTTTGCGTCAGTAGTAGTTGCAATTTGTTCAGCAGCAGGTTATACATCTTATGAAAAAGGTTTTGGTGCTGCATTATCAATTATTCTTATTTCAGGTATCTTATTTACTATTTTAACATTACTTAAAATAAGAGAGAAGATAGTAGATGCTATTCCACTTGCAGTAAGACTTGGTATTCCGGCAGGTATTGGTATGATGCTTATTCATATAGGTCTTACAACTAACTGGAGTATTTATGATGATAAAGGTAATTTATATACAATGTTAGATACTTTCTTCAATGCAGGTCCAAGTGATACTAAGAAAGCAATGGGTCCAGAATTATATAAATTAATGGTAATCGGTGTAATTGCTACGTTTGTAGGAATTATAGTAATTGCAGCATTAAGTCATAAGAAGATTAAAGCATCAATTTTACTTGGTATGGTTGCAAGTACAATCATTTATTGGGCAGGAGAATTTATATTCTTAGATGTTAACCCATTTGATGCTCTTAAAGGCAGAACATGGTTACCACCTTTCAAAGATATGGCACATTACACATTATTCAAATTTAACTTTGGCGGATTATTTGAAATCGGTGTATTCTCAGCAGTTATGACAATTATTACATTCTGCATGGTAGATATGTTCGATACGATCGGAACATTATATGGAACAGCTAAGAAAGCTAACATGCTTGATGAATCAGGAAATATGCCTGGTATGAATAAGGCAATGCTTTCTGACTCATTAGCAACATGCGTAGGTGCATGTACAGGTACATCAACAGTTACAACATTCATTGAATCAGCTTCAGGTGTTGAGGCAGGTGGACGTACAGGTCTTACATCGCTTGTTACAGGATTATTATTCCTTGCATGTATGTTTATTGCACCAATAGCAGGTATTATCCCGGCACCAGCTACATCAGCAGCTTTAGTATATGTTGGTTTTCTTATGATTAGCTCATTAAAAGAAGTTGATTATTCTGATATGGCATCAGCAGCACCTGTAGCATTATTATTAATGTTTATGACTATAACAGGTAGTGTTGGTAATGGTATTGGAATCGGATTAATTTCATATTCATTAATCAAATTATTCACAGGCAGAGGAAAAGAAGTATCTGTCTTAACATATGTACTTGCAGTGTTATTTATTGCAAAATTCTTTATAACATTCTAAATATAAATAATTATTTAAAATGATATTGATAATTTTATGTGATTAAATAAAGGTCATATAATATTCAGGTATTCAACTGATTATTATATGACCTTTTTAGTATGTGTTTTTTGTTGTAAATCCTGTTAGTGTAAATATAATTTAGTATGTGAAACTTGTTAGCATAAAAATAATGTGTTATACTATGCAACATAATTATTATGAAAACAGGAGGGCATTTAGAATATATGGTTAAATATTATATTGCAATTATAGTGGTAGTATTTGCAATCTTTCTATATAATTCAATACAATTTAGAAAACGTGAATTAGAAAAACTAAGAAAAAAGATAAAAGAGGGTTTTGGTACACCTCCTGATAGAGAATATGAAGCAGCAGAATTTGAAAAAATAGCTGCTTATTATAAGAAAAATGCCGAAAATACATTTTCTATCGATGATATAACCTGGAACGATTTAGATATGGATAGTATTTTTATGTTGTTAAATAACACTTTTTCTTCATCTGGTGAGGAATATTTATATAAAATATTAAGAACACCTGAATTTGATGAAGAGGTATTGAAGGAAAGAGATAAATTAGCAACATATTTTCAGGAAAATGAAGAGGAGACGTTCAAGATTCAGGAGGTATTTGCACGTCTTGGACGAACAAAGTCAATTTCATTAACAGAATTTATCGATAGATTCATAGGTCTTGGTAAAAGAAGTAATCTCAAACACATTATTATGGATATTCTGCTTGTGGCATCATTTGTAATGTTGTTTATAAAGCCAATTACAGGAATGGTAATGCTTATAGTTATGGTATTTGTAAATATCGGAACATATTATAAAGAAAAAGCAGAAATTGAGTCATATTTCACATGTCTGAAATATCTGATGGATATGATAAATTGTGGAAATGCTCTTATTAAGTTAGATAATGAGGGTATTTCATCATATATTGATACAGTTAAAAGTGATTTGGATAAGTTAAAGAGCATCAGTAAGGGGATATTCTGGATATCAATGAATGGAAATAGCGGTTCTCTTGGTGAGATTATTATGGAATATATTAGAATGTTATTCCATGCAGACATTATTAAATTCAACTCAGTTCTTGGAGCAACACAGAGTAATCTCGGAACAGTCGAGGAGCTTTTTATGACATTTGGCAAATTAGAAGTGGGAATTGCCATTGCATCATTCAGAAAGCTGCTTATATATACCTGTAAACCAGAATTTACAAAGGAAAAGATTGTTAGTACAGATGAAATTTATCATCCGATGATAGCTAATCCTGTAGCTAATACTATTAATGAAAACAGAAGCATTCTTATTACAGGTTCTAATGCTTCTGGTAAGTCAACTTTTTTGAAAACTATAGCAATTAACAGTATTTTAGCCCAGACTATTTATACATGTACAGCTAAAAGTTACAAGACCTGTTTCTATAAATTATATACATCTATGTCTTTACGTGATAATTTAACTAATAATGAAAGTTATTATATTGTAGAGATTAAATCAATTAAAAGAATCTTAGATAGTATTAATGATGAGATACCAACTCTTTGTTTTGTAGATGAGGTATTAAGAGGAACTAATACTATAGAGAGAATAGCGGCATCTTCTCATATACTTAAATCACTTACTGATAAGAACGCACTTTGCTTTGCGGCAACACATGACATAGAACTTACAAATATATTAGAGAATATTTATTCTAATTATCATTTTACGGAAGATGTTAAAGATGATGATGTTTTATTTAGTTATAAGTTATTGAGTGGCAGAGCAACATCAAGAAATGCAATTAAGCTTCTTAATATAATAGGTTTTGATAAAAAAATTGTAAATGAAGCTGAAAATATGGCAAGTAATTTCAGTCTAAATGGAGAGTGGGAGGTACTTTAGGATGTATATGTTATTTTATTATTGTATAGGAAATATGACGAAATTTTCTGCATAGTAATGAAATAGTTGATATGCTAAAAGAACCTATATGATGAAATGAGAGCTATAGGATAAAATATATTGATGTCAAATATATTAAGTTGTTGGAAATAAAATTAAGAATGATATAAAAAAGGTATATAGAAACTAATCTATATACCTTTTAAAGTTAGTGCAGGTGGCGGGACTTGAACCCGCACGATGTTGCCACCGTCAGATTTTGAGTCTGATGCGTCTGCCATTCCGCCACACCTGCGTTGTAATTCGTGCAGAAAACATTTTATCATTTTAACTAAAACTTGTCAATGAATTTTAAATATTTTATGGTATTTTAAAATTATAAAACATTAGGATATAGACTATTTTTGTCAGGAATTAGGTTTGATAGATGAAAAAGAAAATGATAAGGAATGTCTAAAACATAATATTGTTCCATTTATAATTGATGACAGGCATAAGTTATATTACTATCGTGACTTAAAAGAATTTGAAAATGAGCCGGGATATCTTACTGATACCTGCCGCTCGGCACAGGATAATTATAAATTACTATTAGATTATTTTGAAATTCCATATAACGCATAGATACTAAATTAATCCTTTATAAATCATTAAAAATTTGGTATATTATTAGTGTTGCATATTAATAATTATATTAATTATCCGGAATGGAGAATGACTATGAAGTGTGAAGAATTTAACAGGTTACTTCCTAAATTTATAGATGATACATTAGAAAGTGAATATTATGATGAATTTGTGAATCATGCCAAAGAATGTTATGATTGCAGAGATGAATTAGAGATACACTATATGATAAGAGTAGGTCTTGAGAGAATCGAAAATGATTCAGGAAAATCGTTTGACATACGAGGAGAATTAGAAAATCGTCTGTCGGAATATGAGAACAGGGCAGATTTGATATTTAAAAGAAATGTATATAAAAATGTTATTGTTGCCTTGGCAGAAATTTGTGCATTAGCAGTTAGTATAATACAAATAATAAAGCTTATATAAAGTAATTTATAAAATATTAATTATAAAAATTGTAGAGTTTATTTTAAATTATATAAAATATATGTTGTAAATGCATTATTTAACATTGTATGTTTATGATGCGGAAATGAGGAAAAAGTGGAAAAAAAATTAGTATTAATAGATGGACACAGTATTTTAAACAGAGCATTTTATGGAGTTCCAGATTTAACTAATTCAGCAGGACTTCATACTAATGCTGTTTATGGCTTTCTTAATATAATGTTTAAGATACTTGAGGAGGAGAATCCTACCAATCTTGCAGTGGCATTTGATGTTAAGCAGCCGACATTCAGACATATAATGTATGCAGAGTACAAAGGAACAAGAAAACCAATGCCAGAAGAATTAAGAGAACAGGTGCCTCTTATTAAAGAAGTCTTACAGGCTATGAATATACGAATTGTAGAACTGCCGGGCTATGAAGCTGATGATGTACTTGGTACATTAGCAAAACGTGGCGAGAAAGAGAATATGTCAGTAAGTGTTATTACAGGTGATAGAGATTTACTTCAGCTTGCTACAGATAAAATCTTAATCCGTATTCCAAAGACTAAGAAAGGTACTACGGAAGTTGAGAACTATTATGACAAGCAGGTAGAGGAGAAATATCAGGTAACACCGATAGAATTTATAGATGTGAAGGCACTTATGGGTGATACAGCAGATAATATACCCGGTGTGCCATCAGTCGGTGAGAAAACAGCCACATCGTTAATAGTCCAGTATCATTCGGTTGAGAATCTGTATAAACATATAGATGAGATTACTAAGAAGAAATTAAAAGAGAATTTAGAGAATAACAAAGATAAAGCATTTATGAGTAAAACTCTTGCTACGATTAATATAGAATCTCCTGTTGAACTTGATTTTGCAGAAACAGAACTTGATAATATCTTCACTGAAAAAGCATATGAAATCATGAAAAAATTAGAATTCAAAAGTATTATCAGTAAATTCGATAAAAATATTAAAGATTCAGATAATTCTGATATAAAAATCGAAGGAAAACTTATAGAAGATTATGATGAAGCAGGAAAAATATTTAAAAAGGCATATAAAGCCTCTGATATCGGTCTTAATATAAGTGGCGATGATGAAAGTAAAGAGATTACTGCATTATCCATTGCATTTTCAACAGAGGAAATCTATGTTATTAAGAAACAGTGGTTTATTAATGATGCTTATCTTAAGGAAAATCTTAAGAAACTTTTTGTGGATAACAAGGTAAGAATTAGTCTTATTAATCTTAAGAGACATCTTAAATATATTGATAATGATGAATTTAATTCAGATAAGATATTTGATAATGAGATTGCAGCTTATCTTATGAATCCTCTTAAAGATACTTATAATTATGACGATATTGCAAGAGATTACTTAAATATGACTTTACCATCAAAAAGTGAATTATTAGGTAAAGATACATTTGATAAAGCTATCAGTGAACAGACAGAAAACTTTATAAAATACAGTTCATACAGTGCAGCAGTCCCTTTTATGTCAAAGGACATTCTTGAGGTTGAATTAAAGAACAGCGGGCAGTTAGAACTATTTAATAATATAGAGATGCCTTTAATATATGCCCTTAACCGTATGGAGAATGAGGGTATAATGATAGAAAGAGATGAATTAGCGGCATATGGTAAAGTTCTAGGTGAAAAAATCGTTAAGTTAGAGAAAGACATTTATGAAGAAGTCGGTACTGAATTCAATATTAATTCACCTAAGCAGCTTGGAGAGATATTATTTGTTAAAATGGGAATTGAGGGTGGCAAGAAGACGAAAACCGGATATTCCACATCAGCAGAGGTATTAGAAAAATTAGCACCTGATTATCCCGTGGTTAATAAGATACTAGAATACAGACAATTAACTAAATTAAAGTCAACCTATGCAGATGGACTGGCGAATTATATTAGAAGTGATGGTAGAATACATGGTAAGTTTAACCAGACTATTACTGCAACAGGAAGAATAAGCAGCACAGAGCCTAATCTTCAGAATATTCCAATCCGAATGGATATGGGCAAGAAATTCAGAAGAGTGTTTGTACCTAAGGAGGGTTGTGTGTTCATTGATGCGGACTATTCACAGATAGAATTAAGGGTGCTTGCACATATTTCAAATGATGAAAATCTTATAGAAGCATATAAATCAGCACAGGATATTCATAGAATTACTGCATCTAAGGTATTTAATACGCCATTAGAAGAAGTTACAGATACACAGAGAAGTAACGCTAAGGCAGTTAACTTTGGTATCGTTTACGGAATAAGTTCATTTGGACTTAGTCAGGACCTTAGCATTTCAAGAAAACAAGCAAAAGAATATATAGAACAGTATTTTGTGACATATCCAAAGATTAAGGAATTTCTTGATAAAACCGTAGCCGATGCAAAGAAAAATGGTTATGTAACAACACTTTCAGGTAGAAGAAGACCAATTCCTGAACTTAAATCAAGCAACTTTATGCAGAGGTCTTTTGGTGAACGAATAGCTATGAATTCGCCTATTCAGGGAACCGCTGCAGATATAATTAAGATTGCAATGATAAATGTTGACAGAGAATTATTAGACAGAAAGTTAAAGTCAAGAATTGTGCTTCAGGTTCATGATGAACTGTTAGTTGAGACATATGAGGACGAAATCGAAGAAGTTAAGAATATACTTGAAGACAAAATGAAGAATGCCATGCAGCTTCGTGTTAATATGGAAATAGGCCTTGGAATTGGTAAAAACTGGCTAGAAGCACATTAATATACTAATGTATTTAGAAATGAGGATTAAAATGATAATTGGAATAACCGGAGGAATAGGAACCGGAAAATCAACAGTTTTAAAGATACTTAATGAGAAGTTTGGATTCTCTATATTTGAAGCAGATAAAATTGCACATGAACTTATGAGTAAGGGCAATGCAGTATATGATAGAATTGTCAATGAATTTGGAAATGATATACTTAA
This sequence comes from Bovifimicola ammoniilytica, assembly GCF_025567085.1. NCBI lineage: Bacteria > Bacillati > Bacillota > Clostridia > Eubacteriales > Bovifimicola > Bovifimicola ammoniilytica. The sequence goes on from NZ_JAOQJN010000004.1 coordinate 217,914, forward strand.
GAGTGATGGCGAAATAGACAGAAAAGTAATGTCAAGTCTGGTATTTAATAATAAAAGCCGGTTAGAAACGATTAATAATATAGTTCATCCAGCAGTGATTGATGAAATTAAGAATAGGATTGAAAGAGAGAATAAGTTAAACGGAACAGATAAGTTTGTTGTCGAGGCTGCACTACTTATTGAATCAGGCTGTGGTAAGATATGTGATAAAATCTGGTACATTTATTCAGATGATTCAATAAGAATTGAAAGACTTAAATCAGGGCGTGGAATGGAAGAAGATGCTATTAAGGCTGTTATAAAGAATCAGCTTAATTATGAAGATTTTGAAGATAAAACAGATGCAATGATTGATAATAGTTTTTCGATTGATAATACGATTAGCCAGATAGAAAAATTACTAGAGTTTTAGGTGGATTTATGATAATATAGATATGATATAATACCATTTAGTTGGAGGATTACAATGTCAGAAAGCAATATTAATATTAATAAAAAGAATTTAGTTTTCGGACTTGATATAGGTACAAGAAGTATTGTAGGTTCAGTAGGTTATCTTGAAAGCAATAATAAGTTTAATGTTGTTGCACATTATTCTAAAGAGCATGAGACAAGATCGATGATGGATGGGCAGATTCATGATATATCCAAGGTGTCTGATACTATTTCCAAGGTTAAGAAAGAGTTAGAGATACAGCTTAATATGCCTTTGAAAGATGTATGTATTGCGGCAGCCGGACGAGTTCTTAGAACCATTACCGTACATATTGATTATGAACTTCCACAGGAAGGACCTGTTACAAGTGAACAGATTTATTCATTAGATTCCATGGGAGTCGAGAAAGCCTACGAGATAATAAGAGAAAATGAACATGAGATTAAATTCTACTGTGTCGGATATACAGTAATTAAGTATTATCTTAATGATTTTGCGATTACTAATCTTGAGGGACATAAGGCTAAGAAGATATCAGCCGATGTACTGGCTACATTTTTACCAGAGGACGTAGTAGATGGTCTGTATGCAGCAGTCGAAAATGCAGACTTAAATATTGCAAATCTTACTTTAGAGCCTATAGCAGCTATCAATATAGCGATTCCTGAAAAATTTAGATTATTAAATATTGCATTAGTTGACGTTGGTGCAGGTACAAGTGATATTTCTATTACTAAAGACGGAAGCATAGTTGCTTATGGAATGATTCCAAGAGCAGGAGATGAGATTACAGAGAGTCTGGTTTCAAAATATCTCGTTGATTTTAATACTGCCGAGAAGATAAAGCGTGGTTCGCTGATGAAGAGACAGATTAATTTCAAAGATATTATGGGACTTAAGCAAAAGATTTCACCTGATGAAGTAAAAAAAGCATATAGCAGTGTTGTAGAGTCAATAACAAAGGAAATAGCCAATAAGATACTAGAGTTAAATGGCGGCAAGAGTGTAAGTGCAGTATTCGTCGTAGGTGGCGGTGGAAAGGCAGCAGGTTTTACAGAAAATCTTGCTAAATATCTTGATATCCCAAATGAACGAGTTGCATTAAGAGGTGAAGAAGTTCTTACGGAAGTTAATTTTATGCAGGAGGGTATTAAGAAAGATCCACTTCTTGTTACACCTATCGGTATCTGTATGAGCTATTATGACCATAAGAATAATTTCATATTCATTAATGTTAATAATGAAAGAATTAAACTTTATGATAATGATAAACTTACGGTAATAGATGCTGCCATGCAAATAGGTTTTCCGAATGACGGATTATTTCCAAGACGTGGAGAAGCTCTTGAATTCACAATTAATGGTGAGAAACGCCTGGTAAGAGGCGCAATTGGTGAACCGGCGGTAATAACCATTAATGGCGAAGAAGCTAATATTAATTCTAAGATAGCTAAGAATGATAATATTGTAATTGAGGAATCTACATATGGTAAACCAGCAAGCCAGAATATAGAAGGGCTTCCTGAATATAAACAGACGATGCGGTTTATAGTTAACGGACAGGCAATAGATTGTCCAAGATTTGTTGAAGTAAATGGTGAACTTAAGTCTGGAGATTATAACATCTGTCAGGGAGATAAGATAGAGATTCTTAATTATTATACATTAGGACAGGTTCTTAAATTTATGGATATAGATTTCAATAAGAAGCGTGTTAAGGTTAATAATAAGATTTCTAATGAAGATGAGAAAGTATATGAGAACTTCAGCATAGATTTTGAAGATGATGAATATGAACCTGAATATAGGGAAGATGAAGAAGATTACGAAGAAGATTATAAAGATAATCAGATAGTTGAGATTTTAGAGAACGATTTTGAATATAATAAAACAGTTAATGAAAATACAACTGCTAATATGATAATTACAGTAAATGGAACTGTTGTGGTATTAAAGAATAAGAAACAATATATCTTCGTTGATATATTGGATTTTTATCATTTTGATACAAGTGTGGCAGGGGGAAAAGAACTGGTAACCACTATAAACGGAATTAAATGTGATTTTACAAGTAAGTTAAAAGATGGAGATGTTATAGAAATTTATTGGAGGAATTAAATTGCTTAACGAAGAAGAACCCTTAATTGTTAAAAAAAGGTCATCACTCTTTAATATGATATTAGTTGTAGGACTTTGCATATATCATCTTATATTCTATACATTTAATGAAGATGTTGCGAAGATAAATATATATATTTTTCTTTCATTTGCATTATTATTTATGTTGGAATTTGTGCTTGGAAAATATGATTTCTTTAAATCAGGCTTCCTGTATATAATTATAAAGATGTTAGAGTTGAGTCTGACTGTGATAATTGTATTTAATGCAAGAAATTTTATGATTAACAGTATAATTTATGTTATGTTATATTGCTTAATTGCTTTGCAGTTATTTGTTACATATGATGTTACTGAGATTTATTCTAAGATTGAGGCGATATTTTTAAGCAGTCTGCCAATGCTAGGAGTAACATTATTTGAGATTATATTTAATGGAATAAATAATTTCTATATATTTGTATTTATGGCATTTATTATAATTATATATTTTTGTGAGTATGTAGCATTAGATATTCAGGCAGAAGTTTTAAATAAATTATATATTAAAATCAATTGCCTTAATGGAATCGCCACAGTTAACAGAGAAGAAAATGATAGTATGAAAGTCACACAGGCAAAGCTATTACATGCGAATAAACAACTGAGTATACAGAGATTTAAACTTCAGGAGGCTAATGAACAAATTATAAGGAGCAGTGAGGAGACTCAACTTCAGAATTATATAATGAAGAATTTCACGAGTTCGTTAGATATTGATAAGATGCTTAAGATTACCATAGATGCGATTATGGATGGATTGAAGTGTGATCTTGTAAGTATAGGCATAGTAAGCAATGAACCAAATGAAGATATGAATGTTATTACACATTCTGAATATACAAAAGAAAGTGGCATTAACAAAGAAATTATTAAGGAAATTGAAAGCATAAGATGTATAAAAGAGTGTCATAATCATAATATTGTTATTGAGATATCTAATTATGCAAGTGTTAAATATGAATATATAGCAGGCAGTACAATAAAATCATTAATAGTTATTCCGGCAACAATTAATGAAAATGCATACTGTGTATATACATTTGGCAGTTGTAAGAATGAATTTTTTGAGAAAAACAAAGACTTCATTCAAAATCTCAGTAACCAGATTACACTTTCAATCACTAATTTGCTTTTATATATGAAGATGCATACAATGGCGATAAAAGATCCACTTACCAATATCTATAATAGAAGACACTTTAATGTAATGTCGGATACATTTAAGAAAAATTATATTGATAAAAATAGAAAAATTTCAGTTGTTTTATTTGATATTGATAAATTTAAAAATATTAATGATACATATGGACACGTTTTTGGTGATGAGGTAATTAGTTTTTGCGGCAAAATTGCAAATAAATATGCTAAAATATATGATGGCTTTCCAGTAAGGTACGGTGGAGAAGAGTTTGTTATTGTATATACTGATAAAGATTCTGAAGAGGTCAGACAAATATGTGAAGAATTGCAAAATGAAATTAAAACAAAAAAATTTGAATATGAAAATAAAGAAATATTTATTAATATAAGTATTGGTATTGCAACATATCCTACATATTGTTCGGAATTTGAAGAATTAGTTAATGCTGCTGATAGTGCAATGTATTGTTCTAAGAAGAATGGTCGAGGAAGTATTACGGTTTATGCAGGTATGTGATTTAGAAAGGGAATGGTTGTTTAAATGGAAATACAATTATGGAGAGAATTACTAGAACCATATCAGTTAGCTGTTGATGAACTGATGGTTAAGTTTGAATATTTAATTAAGGCATACAGAAATGCAGGGAAATATTCACCTATAGAAGAGGTCAATGGAAGAGTTAAGAAGATATCAAGTATTCTTGAGAAGATGCAGAAGAAGAAGATTCAATTTGAAGATATAGAAAAAAAGATTGAGGACATTGCAGGAATAAGAATTATATGTCAGTTTGTTGAGGATATATATACTGTTGTAGACATTATTAAGAACAGAAGTGATATGACTGTTAAGGCTGAAAAGGATTATATCAATAATACAAAGCCAAGTGGATACAGAAGTTATCATCTTATAGTATACTATGATGTAATGACGCTTACGGGAACAAAACGCATTAATGTGGAGATACAGATTAGAACACTTGCAATGAATTTCTGGGCTACTATAGAACATTCATTACAGTATAAATATCGACAGAATATGCCACCACATATAAGAGAAAGACTTAGTGGTGCAGCAGCTGCGGTAATAGCTTTAGATAAAGAGATGTCGTCTGTGCGAAGTGAGATTATGGACTCACAGAATTCATTCCAGATTAAAGCACATGTGGTTGCAGTGATTCTTAACACAATCCAGAATCTGTATAATGTTGCAAATAAGCGTGAAATAGTTAAGATTCAAGACGAATTCTATAAGATTTATAAACTTGATGATATTGATGTGTTAGAGAAGTTCAGTAAGGAATTAGATATAATTGCTGAGGGATACAGAGCACAGGGAATGGAAAATTATGAGTAAAGTAATAAGACTTGACAAATTTCTTTCAGAAATGGGAATTGCATCTAGAAAAGAGACTAAAGAATATGTTAAAAAAAAGCGAATAAAGGTCAATGATACAATAGTTAAAGCATCAGATTATAAGATAGATGTACAGAAAGATATAGTTACATTTGATGGAAGAACCATAGCATACGAACAGTTTGAATATTATATGTTAAACAAGCCGGCAGGAGTAGTGTCGGCTACTGTTGATAATAACGATAGAACAGTTATTGACTTGATAGACAGCGAACGGAAAAAAGACTTATTTCCCGTCGGAAGACTTGATAAGGATACAGTTGGATTGCTTATTATAACAAATGATGGCAAGTTAGCACACAGCCTTTTATCCCCTGTAAAACATATAGACAAAAAATATTTTGCAAGGGTAGAGGGCATTATAACTGAAGAACATATTAAAAGATTTAAAGAGGGACTGAAGTTAAAAGATGGTACATTAACAAAACCTGCTCAATTAGAAATAATTAAATCAGGTAATGTAAAATCAGGTAATAAAGGATTGGATAATTCTAAATTAGAAAATGAAAAATCAAATAATATATCTGATGTTGAGATAACTATATGTGAGGGAAAATATCATCAGATAAAGAGAATGATTGCGTGTATCGGAGGAAAAGTAATCTATCTTAAAAGGTTGTCAATGGGAAGGTTAGAACTTGATGAAAACCTGCATGAAGGCGAATATAGAAGACTTACAGAAGACGAAATTAAATGTCTGCGAAATGGAGAATAGTTAGAAAAGTAATACTGATGCGATTACTTTTCTAACAGCTAATTGCTTTCGTAAGAAGCAATTAGCGTTTATCGCAGAGCTGAATTTGAGATTCAGCTCGCGGTTCCTCCGACATAAATGTCTATGGAAATGGAGAACAGTATGATTAAAGATTTTTTGCCAATATCTAAAGAAGATATGATTAAAAGAGGCTGGGAGGAGGTAGATTTTGCATTTGTAATAGGTGATGCGTATGTAGATCACCCCTCATTTGGACATGCTATTATAAGTAGAGTATTAGAAGCAAATGGATATAAGGTAGGTATTATATCCCAACCAGATTGGAGAGATAAGAATAGTATTAATACATTTGGAAGACCACGTTTAGGCTTTCTGGTTATGAGTGGAAATATGGATTCAATGGTTAATCATTATTCCGTATCTAAGAAAAGACGTGCAACAGATGCATTCACTCCGGGTGGTCTTATGGGTAAAAGACCTGATTATGCGACAGTTGTATACTCTAATCTAATAAGACAGACATATAAAGATGTACCTATAATAATCGGTGGAATTGAGGCATCTTTAAGGAGACTTGGACATTATGATTATTGGTCTAATAAAGTAAAACGTTCAATTTTAATGGATAGTGGTGCTGACCTGATATCTTATGGAATGGGTGAAAGGTCTATTGTTGAAATTGCAAATGCGTTAAATGCGGGAATAAATGTAAAAGATATCACATTTATAGAAGGAACTGTCTATAAAACTCAGACTCTTGAGAATATATATGATTATATTAAGCTGCCATCTTTTGCAGAAATAAAGGCATCTAAAGAAACCTATGCGAGAAGTTTTTATATTCAATATTGTAATACAGATCCATTTGTGGCAAAAAAGCTTGTAGAAGAGTATAACGATGGAATTTATGTAGTACAGAATACCCCTACTAAGCCACTTAGTCAGCCGGAAATGGACAGGGTATATGCACTTAATTACATGAGAAACTATCATCCGTCTTATGAAGAAGCTGGTGGTGTACCGGCAATAAGTGAAGTAAAATTCAGCCTTGTAAGCAACAGAGGGTGCTTTGGTGGCTGCAGCTTTTGCGCATTAACGTTTAATCAGGGAAGAATCATACAGACTAGAAGTCACGAATCAATTATAAATGAAGCAAAACAGATAATATGGGATAAAGATTTTAAAGGATATATTCATGATGTAGGTGGTCCTACAGCAAATTTCAGACATACTTCATGCAATAAACAGCTAACTAAGGGTGTCTGTCCTAATAAGCAGTGTTTATTTCCTAAACCATGTAAGAATCTGATAGTAGACCATTCGGATTATCTTAAGTTACTAAGGAAATTACGTGAACTACCGAAGGTCAAGAAAGTATTTATACGTTCAGGAATTAGATTTGATTATCTTATGTGTGATTCTGATGATACATTTATGAGAGAAATGGTAGAACATCACATAAGCGGACAGCTTAAGGTTGCACCAGAACATATATCTGATAATGTATTGCAGATGATGGGTAAGCCTGAAAATGCGGTATATGAGAAGTTTATTAATAAATATAAGAAATTAAATGAAAAGATGGGAAAAAAGCAGTTCGTTGTACCATATCTTATGTCATCACATCCGGGTTCGAAATTAGAGGATGCAATTGCATTAGCAGAATATTTGAGAGATTTAGGATATATGCCTGAACAGGTACAGGATTTCTATCCTACACCATCAACTATATCTACATGTATGTACTACACAGGTTTAGACCCACGTACAATGAAACCTGTATATGTTCCTATTAATCCTCATGAGAAAGCTATGCAAAGAGCATTGATTCAATATCGTAATCCTAAGAATTATGATTTAGTGCATGAGGCATTAGTTAAAGCTGGAAGAACAGATTTGATAGGCTTTGATAAAAATTGTCTTATAAGACCTAGAAAAAATTATGGTTCAAGCTATGAAAAATATGGAAATAGTAGTAAAACTAATGTAAGTATTGACAATAAAAATAATAAAAACAATAAGAATAGCCACAACCAGATTAGTCACAATCAAAACAACAATCATAAGAATAGTGGCAATAAAGGTAATAATAAGTCATATACTCATATAAGCAATGATGGAATGAACAACAAAAATACAATAAATAAGAATAAAAACAAGAAAAAAACTATAAGAAACGTTCATAAAAATAAACATAATTAAATGTCTGCGGAAATAGAGAACAGTGAGAAAAGTAATGCTGATGCAATTACTTTTCTCACAGCTAATTGCTTTCATAAGAAGCAATTAGCGTTATGGCAGATGAGAAATCGCCTGCGCGAATTTCTCATCGCCTCTTCGCATAATATGCTCAGAAATGGAGAAGTGATAATATGAAAAATATAGCAATTGTAACAGGTGCATCTTCAGGAATGGGAAGAGAATTTGCACTAAAGATTGATAGAATGTTTAAAAATATAGATGAAATATGGATTATAGCAAGGAGACTTGACAGGCTTGAAGAATTAAGAGACAGTATTAATAAACCGTGTATAATTGTATGTGAAGATATTACTGATTCAGGTTTTAATATCAGGTTTAATAAGATGCTAAAGCAGGAAAATGTGGGTGTTAAGTTACTTGTTAATTGTGCTGGATATGGAATAATAGGAAGTTTTGGAGAAGCAGCACATGATGTAACGGTCGGAATGGTTAATACTAACTGTGCAGGACTTACATCAGTTACATATATGGTGCTTCCGTATATGGTTAAAAACAGTCGTATAATAAATCTGGCATCATCTTCAGCATTTTTACCACAACCTGGTTTCGGGGTTTATGCGGCATCTAAAGCATATGTATTAAGCTTTTCAAGAGCATTAAGATGTGAAGTTAAGAACAGAGATATATCAGTAACTGCAGTATGTCCGGGACCTGTTGCGACAGATTTCTTCTCTATTGCAGAGGGTGAACATAAACGAGCCTGGTTCAAAGATTTATTTATGGTAAATGCCTCTGATGTAGTTGATAAAGCAATAAAAGATTCAATTGAAAAAAAGGAAATATCTATTTACGGAGTACCAATGAAGTTATTATATCTTCTCACGAAGATTGTTCCACACAGAATAATTCTTAATATATACAGTGCAACATTAAAATAGAAAAGGTGACAGAAATTGAAGAATAAGAACAAAATTGAAAAAGGTAATTATGGATATATTAATAAGAACAAATTAAAACAGCTTGGTATGACATTACTTCTGTTAGCTATAGTATTAATTATTTTTTATACAGGAATAATAAGATATCATCATACTAAAAGCATATTTACAGTATTAGCTGCCGTATCAGCTATTCCGGCTGCTAAATATGGTGTGGCTTATTTAGTAATGTTTCCATACAAAACAGGAGATGCAGAAAAATATAAGAAGATATCAGCTTATAAAAATGTGAAAATATTAAGCGATTTATTAATTTCATCACCTGAGAAAATATATAATATAGAATTAGCGGCAGTAAGAGATAATTCGGTATATTGCTATGCACCAATTGATAAATACGATAATGTGGTTATAGAAAAATATGTAAGAAGTTTCCTGGAAACAGAATGTAAGGTATCTGCTGTAAAAGTATTTAAAGATTTTATACAATTTAAGAAAAGTGTTGAAATACTTGATAAAAATGAACAGGGTAAATATGATAAGCGAATAGGTGAATTAATGACAGTATATTCAATGTAATATCAAATGTAAAGAAAAAAATTAAAAGTAATTATTTAAGAAAATATAAATATATGTAAACAAATTAATAAACTCTGTAATACAATTAAGAATATGTGTCAAATAGCGAGGAAAATATGCGTGAAATTAAGATAAATAGTAACGAAGCTAATCAAAGAGTCGATAAATTTCTAAGTAAATATTTAGACAAGGCTAACAAAAGTTTTATATATAAAATGTTGAGAAAGAAAAATATTACACTTAATAATAAAAAGTCTGATGGAAGCGAGAAGCTAAATGAGGGCGATATTATTAAGATATTTTTTACAGAAGAGACTTTAGAAAAATTTTCATCGAAACCAGATAAGAATAACATTATAAGCAGTATGCAGAAAGTGTCAAAAATTGATGTGCATAATATTATATATGAAGATGATAACCTCATATTATATAATAAGCCGGCAGGAGAATTATCACAGAAAGCCGAAGTAAATGATATGAGTGTTAATGAACAGTTAATCAGATATATGCTTGATAATAATGAGATTAAAGAGTCAGAATTTAAAACATTTAAGCCTTCTGTATGCAACCGCTTAGACAGAAATACAAGTGGTATGCTGATATTTGGAAAATCTATGGCAGGACTTCAGACGATGGCAGAACTATTAAGAAATAGGGATATGCATAAATATTACCTGTGTATTGTAAGGGGAATTATTACTAAAGAGGAAGAGATAACAGGATATCTTACTAAAGACAGGAAGAATAATAAAGTGAAAATTGTTAAAGATAATATAGATTCTAAAGGTGAATATATCCGTACAAAATATATTCCAATCTGCAATAATAAGGAATATACCTTATTAAAGGTTTTACTTATAACAGGAAAGACACACCAGATAAGAGCACATTTATCAAGTATTGGACATTCAATTATAGGAGATGTAAAATATGGTGAGCAGTCGGTTAATTCGTATTTTAAAAGGGAATATGGACTTAAATATCAGTTATTACATTCTTATGAATTACAATTTGACAATGTAGATGGTGCTTTATCATATTTAAGCAACAAGAAATTTACTGCACCGCTTAGCGATAGGTTTATACAGATTATAAATGGAGAAAAGTTAAATGGGAACTTGGAACAGTAGAGGATTAAGAGGCTCTACATTAGAAGATTTGATTAATGTTACTAATGAGAAATATAGAGAGAAAGGAATCGGATTAATCCAGAAGATTCCTACACCTATTAAACCGGTTGCGATGGACAAGGAATCAAGACATATAACGTTAGCATATTTTGAGCAGAGAAGTACCGTAGATTATATAGGCGTAGTACAGGGAGTTCCTGTATGCTTTGACGCAAAGGAATGTAATACGGAAACATTTCCTATACATAACATTCATAAACATCAGGTAGAATTTATGAAAGAATTTGAGAAACAAAATGGTGTGGCATTTCTGATAATATATTATACCGGAATAAATGAGATATATTATCTGCCATTTGATAAAGTTTTAGAATTCTATGAGAGAAGTGAAAATGGTGGTAGAAAAAGCTTTAGATTTGAAGAGATTGACAAGGCATACAGAATAAGAACCAATGGTGGTGTTCCGGTACATTATTTAGAAGCATTATCAAGAGATTTATCAAATAGAGATTGACAGTTTAAGGTTATTAAAGTATAATCTGAAACGATTAATAAATTAACGTTGTAACGAATTAACACTTTACAACACTAAAGTAATTATAATCTATTTTAATTTACATCTTAATTAGGTTATAGACATTATAATTAAGATTAAAAGATTCATTACGTTTATAAGGATTATTGTATTTGTAATCTTAGCGAATATTTATATATGGAGGAAACAAAGAAATTATGAATAGTAAATTATTACATACACCTGTAGGAGTTAGGGATATATATAATGATGAATGTTATGATAAATTATTAATCCAGAACAGAATTCATAAGATTTTCAAGGAATACGGATATAGTGATATCCAGACACCAACATTTGAATTTTTCGACATTTTCAATAAAGAAAGAGGAAGTGTTGCATCGAAGAATATGTATAAGTTTTTTGACAGAGAGGGTAACACATTGGTCTTAAGACCTGATATGACACCATCTATAGCAAGGGCTTCAGCTAAATATTTTATGGATGAGGAGATGCCCATTAGATTATGTTATGTTGGCAATGCATTTATCAATAATTCGGAATATCAGGGCAAACTTAAAGAATTTACACAGATTGGTTCGGAATTATTAGGTGACAATACTTCAGATGCAGATGCAGAAGTTATTGCAATGGTTATAGAATCATTATTAAAGGCAGGTCTTACTGAATTTCAGATTGAAATAGGTCAGCCTGAATTCTTTAAAGGAATAGTTGAAAAAGCAGGACTTGATACAGATACAATTGAAGAACTCAGGGAATTACTAGAGAATAAGAAATATTTCGGAGTGGAAGATGTATTAGAGAAAGCTAATGTTCCACAAGAAGATAGAGAGGTATTTCTTAAGTTTCAGGAATTTGTGGGATCTATTGAGATGATAAAATTAGCAAAGACATTAAATATAAATGATAAATCTAAGGCAGCATTAGAAAGACTTGAAAAATTATATTCTATTTTAGTTATATACGGTTATGAAAAATATATTTCATTTGATTTATCAATGCTTAATATGTACCAGTATTATACAGGTATAGTATTTAAGGGATATACATATGGAACCGGTGATGCGATTGTTACTGGTGGCAGATATGACAATCTCTTAGGTCAGTTTGGAAAAGATTTTGCAGCCATAGGTTTTGCAGTTAACTTAGACCAGTTAATGGTTGCACTTGAGAGACAGCATATTAAATTAGGTGAGAGAGACAATAAGAAGATGATTTTATATGGTGTTGAGAACCAGAGAGAGGCAATTAATTATACAAAAACATTGAGAAGTGAAAATGAGTGTGTTATGATGGTTAGAAAGCGTTCTAATCATCAGATGGAGGATTATATTTCTTATGCAAAGAGAAGTAATGTATCCGAAATTATAATCATAGACGGAAATGGAATTGAGAAAAAGGAGATTAACTAAGATGAGATACTTAACATTTGCATTAGCAAAGGGAAGACTGGCAAAGAAATCTCTTGAAATGTTTGAAAAAATCGGAATTACCTGTGAAGAGATGAAAGATGAGAAAACCAGAAAGCTTATATTCGTTAATGAAGAATTAAAACTTAAGTTCTTTCTTGCAAAAGCAGGAGATGTTCCTACATATGTAGAATATGGTGCAGCTGATATAGGTGTAGTTGGTAAGGATACAATTCTAGAAGAGGGCAGAAAGCTTTATGAGGTTATGGATTTAGGTTTTGGAAAATGCAAGATGTGTGTATGTGGTCCTGAATCAGCAAAAGAACTTCTTAAGCACCATGAGATGATAAGGGTTGCAAGCAAATATCCTAACATTGCCAAGGATTATTTCTATAATAAGAAACATCAGACAGTTGAAATTATTAAACTTAACGGTTCTGTTGAACTAGCTCCTATTGTTAATCTCTCTGAAGTAATCGTAGATATTGTAGAAACAGGTTCTACATTACGCGAAAATGGTCTTGGTGTATTAGAAGAGATTTGTCCTCTATCAGCGAGAATGGTTGTTAATCAGGTAAGTATGAAGATGGAAAATGAAAGAATTAATAAATTACTTTCAGATTTAAAAACAGTAATATAAAACGGACATTATAGAAAAATAGATTGTTGCAAAAGAGGCAGTTAAAGATTTATAATGCTGATAGCTGATAAGATAGCAGCAGATATGGAGGCAGAAATGAGAACTATAAAATTAGATGAAGAATCAAAAAAGGATATACTTGATAATTTATTAAAGAGAAGTCCTAATAATTATGGTAAATTTTCGGATAGTGTTAATGCTATATTAGAAGATGTTAAAGCAAGAAGAGATGAAGCAATATTTGAATATACGAAGAAATTCGATGGTGCCGATATTAATGCTGATAATATCATAGTTACAAAAGAAGAGATAGAAGAAGCATATAAGGAAGTTGAGAAAACAGGCCTTGTTGAAATTATAAGAAAAGCCCTTGTAAATATAAGAGATTACCATCAGAAACAGAAGCAGTATAGCTGGTTTGACAGTAAGCCTGACGGAAGTATCTTAGGTCAGAAAGTAACTCCACTTGAGAAAGTCGGCGTATATGTACCTGGTGGTAAAGCAGCATATCCATCATCAGTTCTTATGAATATCATACCTGCTAAAGTCGCAGGAGTGGACAGAATAATTATGACTACACCACCTAATAAAGAAGGGAAAGTTAATCCAGGTACATTAGTTGCAGCAAATGAAGCAGGTGCAGATGTTATCTACAAAGTAGGTGGTGCGCAGGCAATTGCAGCACTTGCGTACGGTACTGAATCAATACCGAAAGTTGATAAAATAGTAGGTCCGGGTAATATATATGTTGCCCTTGCTAAAAAGGCAGTATATGGTTATGTAAGTATAGATTCAATTGCAGGACCAAGTGAGATACTTGTGTTAGCTGATGAAACAGCTAATCCGAGATATGTGGCAGCTGATTTATTATCACAGGCTGAACATGATGAAATGGCATCTGCAATATTAGTTACTACATCTAAAGAATTAGCTGAGAAAGTATCTGAACAGGTAGATAAATTTATTGAAGAATTATCAAGAAAAGAAATTTTAACAAAATCTATTGAGAATTACGGATATATTCTTATTGCTGATAATATGGATGAAGCTATTGCTGTTGCAAATGATATTGCATCAGAGCATTTAGAGATTGTTACAAAAGATCCGTTTAATACAATGACCAAAATCAGAAATGCCGGAGCAATATTCTTAGGAGAATACAGTTCAGAACCATTAGGAGACTATTTCGCAGGTCCTAACCACGTTCTTCCTACAAATGGAACAGCTAAATTCTTTTCAGCATTATCAGTAGATGATTTCATTAAGAAATCAAGTATTATTTCATTTTCAAAAGAAGCACTTGAGCCAATACATAATGATATTATGGCATTTGCGACAGCAGAACAGTTGACAGCACATGCTAATTCGATTAAAGTAAGATTTGAAAAATAATATATCAGTTTTGTAAAATTATTATCACAGGTTATGATATTATGAATTCCATAGGTTATAACCTGTATAATAAGTTAACACAGAACTGGTATTTTGCAGTAGAAATGAGGAAAATATGGAAACAGTTATTAGAAAAGCATCGGTTAAGCGTGAGACAAATGAAACAGATATTTCTATGGATTTTGTAATTGATGGAAGTGGTAAAGCAGAGATAAGTACAGGAATAGGTTTCTTTGATCATATGCTTAACAGCTTTACAAGACACGGCCTGTTTGATATGAAGCTTAGTGTGAAAGGTGACTTATATGTAGATACACACCATTCTATAGAAGATACGGGAATAGTGTTAGGACAGGCTATTAAAGAAGCTATAGGCGATAAGAAATCAATTAAGAGATATGGAAGTGTCATTTTACCAATGGACGAAGCACTTGTACTGTGTTCATTAGATTTATCAGGCCGTCCATATCTTGTATGTGATGCGGAATTTACGACTGACAGAGTCGGATATTTTGATACAGAGATGGTTAAGGAATTCTTCTATGCAATTTCATATTCGGCAGGAATGAATCTGCATATCAAGGTGTTATCAGGAAGTAATAATCATCATATTATCGAAGGAATCTTTAAAGCATTTGCAAAGGCATTAGATGAAGCAACTATTACTGATCCAAGAATTAAGGATATAATGAGTACAAAAGGAAGTTTGTAATCAGTAAAAATACTTTAAATTAGCGAAAGGCGTGTGTGAAAAATGAATTATTGTAATCTTATTCCGAGAATTATTATAAAAAATGGTAAAGCATTTAGAAAAGATGATTCTACAGCATATGATGCAGTTGAATTATGCGAGAAATTTGAAAATGACGGAGCAGATGAAGTCTATATTTTCGAGATATCTTCAACAGATGAAGAGCATGAGACAAATATAGGAATTATCAAGGAAATTGTAGCTGAATGTGATATCCAGATTTTACTTGGAGGAAATGTAAAGAGACTAGAAGATGTTAAGAAATATCTTTATGCCGGTGCTAAAATGGTTATTTTAGAAGATTCGAAAGAATCAAACAGAGAACTTGTAAATGAAGCATCAGAAAGATTCGGTGCAGATAAGGTAGCGGTTTTATTTGAGCGTAAATGTTCTGATGAAGAATTATGCAAGGCAGCTAATTTTTATTTTGATGAGGGAGCAACATTGTTTGTAGTTTCTGATAAATTGTCTGATGAGGCAGCTAAAAATTTCTCTGAGATAAATATTGATTTACTTCTTATTAATGACGAAATTACTAAAGAAGATATTGTAAAATATTGTAAAGTGACTAATATATATGGTTTTACATCAGATGCAATTCTTTCAGATACGCAGGAGATAATGAACATCAAACAGGAACTTAAAAAAGATGGTGTAGATGTAAATGTATTTGAAAGTAAGATGAATTATAGTGAATTTAAGCTTAATTCAGATGGATTAATCCCTGTTGTAGTTCAGGATTATAAGACAAATGAAGTATTAATGCTTGCTTATATGAATGAAGAAGCATTTGACAATACAATTAAGACTGGAAGAATGACTTATTATAGCAGAAGCCGTAAAGAATTATGGATAAAAGGTCTTACTTCAGGACATTATCAATATGTGAAATCATTATCAATCGACTGCGATAATGACACACTTTTAGCTAAGGTTAAACAGATTGGTGCAGCCTGCCATACAGGTAAACGTTCATGCTTCTATACAGAGCTTGTGAAGAAAGAATATGATGACACTAATCCGCTTATGGTATTTGAAGATGTGTTTAACGTTATAAAGGACAGAAAAGTTAATCCTAAAGAGGGTTCATATACAAATTATCTCTTTGATAAAGGAATTGATAAGATTCTTAAGAAAGTCGGAGAAGAAGCAACAGAGATAGTTATTGCTGCTAAGAATCCTGATAAAGAAGAGATTAAATATGAGATTTCAGACTTCTTATATCATGTAATGGTGCTTATGGCAGAAAAAGAAGTATCATGGGAAGACATAACAAGAGAATTGGCCAGAAGATAGAATATGTACATTATTATTGAAAGGAAAGTAGTGGTTTGAGAAAACTTGCGTTATCAGACGAGATTTTACTAAGTGTTGAAAAGCCGGCAAGATATATTGGCAACGAAGTAAATATGGTAAAAAAAGATTTGTCTAAAATAGATATTAGATTTGCAATGTGTTTTCCTGATGTATACGAAATAGGAATGTCACATTTAGGAATCCAGATTTTATATGATATGTTCAATCAGAGAGATGACATATATTGCGAAAGGGTATATTCTCCATGGACTGATTTAGATCAGATTATGAGAGAGAGGAATATACCTCTTTTTGCGTTAGAATCACAAGACCCAATTAAAAATTTTGATTTTTTAGGTATTACAATCCAGTATGAAATGTGTTATACAAATATTTTGCAGATATTAGATCTATCAGGAATTCCATTAGAGTCGGCTGATAGAACTGAAGATGATCCTATTGTAATCGGTGGTGGTCCATGTACATATAATCCTGAACCACTTGCACCGTTTTTCGATATATTTTATATGGGTGAGGGTGAAACGGTATATTTTGACTTAATGGATAAATATAAAGAGAATAAGAAAAATGGTGGTTCAAGAAGAGATTTTCTTGAAATGGCTGCTGATATAGAGGGGCTTTATGTTCCGGCATTCTATGATGTTGAATATAATGATGATGGAACTTTAAAGTCTTTTACACCTAATAATCCACATGCTAAGACTAAGATTAATAAACAGCTTGTTATGGATATGGATAATACATATTATCCAGAGAAACCGTTAGTTCCATTTATTAAGGCTACGCAGGACAGAGTTGTACTAGAGATACAAAGAGGTTGTATAAGAGGATGTAGATTCTGTCAGGCCGGTTCGGTATACAAACCGGTACGTGAAAGAAGTCTTGAATTTCTTAAGGACAAAGCATATAAGATGCTTAAAAATACCGGACATGAGGAGATTTCACTCAGTTCATTAAGCTCTAGTGATTATTCTAATCTTGAGGGACTTGTTAATTTCCTTATTGAAGAATTCAAAAATAAAGGTGTAAATATTTCCTTACCATCTCTTAGAATTGATGCATTTTCATTAGATGTAATGAGTAAAGTTCAGGACGTTCGAAAGAGTAGTCTTACATTTGCACCGGAAGCAGGCTCACAGAGACTTAGAAATGTAATTAATAAAGGTCTTACTGAAGAAGTTATTCTTAAAGGTGCATCTATGGCATTTGAGGGTGGATGGAATCGTGTCAAATTATATTTTATGTTAGGGCTTCCAACTGAAACAGTTGAAGATATGGAAGGAATTGCTGAATTATCAGAAAAGGTGGCTGAGGTCTATTATAGAATACCAAAAGACCAGAGAAATGGAAAGGTTCAGATAGTAGCAAGTTCGTCATTTTTTGTTCCAAAGCCATTTACACCATTTCAGTGGGCATCTATGAATACTAAAGAAGAATTCTTAGGTAAAGCACGTATAGTTAATGCTAAGATGAAAGAAATGCTTAATAAAAAAAGTATTAAATACAATTGGCATGAAGCAGATGTATCAGTCTTAGAGGGTTTATTAGCAAGGGGGGACAGAAGAGTTGCAAAGACTATTTTAGCTGCATATAAATCAGGTTGTATCTATGATGCGTGGAGTGAGACTTTTGATAATTCGAAATGGGAGAAAGCTATTAAAGATACTGATATTGATATGAATTTCTATATTTCAAGAGAACGTGATGTTGATGAATTACTTCCATGGGACTTCATAGATATAGGTGTAACTAAGGCATTTCTTAAGAATGAATGGAAACGTGCCAAAGAAGAGACTGTAACACCTAATTGCCGTATGAAGTGTGCAGGCTGTGGTGCAGCAAGATTTGGAGGAGGTGTGTGCTTTGAAAATAAGAATTAAATTTGCTAAAAATGGAAGTATGAAATTTATCGGACATCTTGATATTATGAGATATTTTCAGAAAGTAATGCGAAGAGCTGAAGTAGATATTGCTTATTCAGAGGGATTTAGTCCACATCAGATTATGTCTTTTGCAGCACCTTTAGGAGTAGGACTTACAAGCAGAGGCGAATACTTAGATATAGAGGTACATTCTACAGATAGTTCTGCGGAAATGTTAAAGAGAATTAATGACACAATGGTTGAGGGAATGGAGGTATTAAGCTATAGATTGCTTCCGGATTCTTCTAAAAATGCTATGTCATTAGTAGCAGGTGCAGATTATGTTGTGAAATTTCGTGATGGCTATGAGCCTGATATAGATATAAGAGAAAAGTTTAATGAATTTATCAAGCAATCTTCTATTGAGATACTCAAGAAAACTAAGAAAAGTGAGATGTTAGTGGATATCAGACCAATGATTTACAAAGCGTATATAGATGATGATAATACATTTTTTATGAAGCTTGCAACGGGAAGTGCTAACAATCTTAAGCCTGAACTGGTTATGCAGGCATTTAGTGACTATGCGGACTTTGAATTAAAAGAGTTTTCATTAATTGTGGAGCGGCTTGAAATATATGGAATGTTAGAGGATAAGTTAATTCCTTTAGAAGATTTCGGAGAGGACATCTAATCGTGAGTAAATTTATAATTGCTGATATTGATTTAACTTATATTCATAAAAATGCAGGGGAAAAAACTTGTAATTATCTTGCGAATAAGCAAAATTATGAACCTGGTAATAAAAATGAAAATAAATCTAATAATAATGCTGATAATAAGGCATTTAATAAGGTTTTCTGTGGTCTATATGAGGATAACAGATTTTATGAAGTGAATTTCTCTGAATATATAAGTAATGACGAATCAGCAAAGGCAGATTCAATAGGAAATATATACGTCGGTAAGGTTAAGGATGTAGTAAAGAACATCAATACGGCATTTGTAGAATATAAGAAAGGCTGTATCGGATATCTTTCATTAGAAGATAATAAACATATTATCTTTTTAAATAAAAAGAATACTGATAAAGTATGCGAAGGTGACGATATTATTGTGCAGATTTCTAAAGCTGCCGTAAAGACAAAATTTCCTGTTTTAACATCAAATATAAGCCTTACTGGACGAAATGTTGTAATAAATATCGGAAAGAGTGGTATTGGATTTTCAGGAAAAATTAAAAATGCGGGATTCAAAAACCGCATTCAGACTGAATTGGATGACATATTAGATAAGCTTAATGTAAAATTTGGTATAGTTATCAGAACTAATGCTGAGAATGCAAAAGAAGATGAAATAAAGAAAGAATTAAATGAATTATTATCAGAATGGGAACATGTAAAAGAAATTGCTATGATGCGTAAGTGCTATACACTGTTAAAAAGCGAGGATGCACTATATATAAAAATGATTAAGAATTTATATGCGAATGAAACTGATGAAATAATTACTGATAATGAAGAAATTTATTATGAACTTAAGGATAAATTTAATGGAAAATATAATATTCGATTATATGATGATACCTTATTACCTCTATATAAATTATATAGTATAGAAAAAGTTGTAGAGGAAGTGTGTTCTAAAAAAGTTTGGCTTAAATCGGGAGCATATCTTGTTATAGAACCTACAGAAGCTATGACGGTTATTGATGTAAATACTGGAAAATGCATTAAGGGCAAGAGATTAAGTGATACAATTTACAATGTAAATATAGAGGCTGCTAAGGAAATAGCATACCAGATGAGACTAAGAAATATGTCAGGAATAATAATGGTAGACTTTATAAATATGGAAAATAAAGAATATCAGGATAAATTAATTGAATATTTGAAAAAGATTGTACTTAAAGATAGAATAAGGACAAATGTTGTTGATATAACAAAGTTAAATATAGTAGAAATAACAAGAAAAAAAGTTGAACGACCTGTATATGAGCAGATATACCAATAATTAATAGCATTAATTATAGATTATATTTTTGTGTAATTTTATGTAATTAGTACAATTTACTATTGACGAAAACGTTTTCATTTGTTAAAATTTAATAAGAAAATCGTTTTTAAAAAGTTTAAAGGAGATAGGTTTTATGGACAACACAAAAACAAAGAAAGATTATAATGATTCTGAATTGTATGCTAATCAGTTAAACTATAATGCATATGTAGAAAAGAAAAAGAATGTGTACAGAGTATTATATTTTGTTGCATCAATTATTTCATTAGTTTCGATATTTATACTTCCAATGTATAAATATGAATTATTAGGTAAGAAAAAAGGCCAGATGAGAATCATCGGTGAATATACAGCTGAATATATAATTGAGAAATATTTCAATTATTCATTAGGACCACACAGCTTACTTAATACAGCTCTTATAATTTCAATATTTGCAATGATTATATTATCAGCATATGTAATTGTTGGTGGTGCAATGAACTTATTTGCTAAGAAGAAAATTGAGTCAAATGCAACACTTGCTAAATTATTTAACTATGGTATGTTAGAGATAATAGCTGCAGTATTATTCGTTGTTTTAATGATTTCAATGGTTTTCTGTAAAGTAGATGCATTTGGTAATGTTGAGAATATGATAGGCTTCTGGGCAATATTCGCATCATCTATAGTAATGATTTGTACATCAATTTCATTATCATCTAAATAGAATCACCTGATAAGAATAATATTTGTACTTGAAAAAAGACGCACTATATGTTACTATTATACCAATTGAGTAAATCGTCTATCGATTCTAAGGAGGTGTTAGAGTGCTTAAAACAGTTTTAGATATTATATTTGTTATCATTTGTATAGCTTTAACTATAATAGTTCTTATGCAGGAAGGTAAATCAGCAGGACTTACAGGTTCAATAAGTGGTATGGCAGATACATATTGGGGTAAGAATAAAGGACGTTCTATGGAAGGTGCTTTAGAGAAGATTACTAAGGTATTAGCTGTATTATTAATTGTATTAGCGGCTTTACTAAATTCTAAATTTATATAGAATAAATCAAATATATTCCTGAATACTAATTATTAGTATTCAGGTTTTTTACTTACCAGGAAATTTCGTTGAAATTGCCCTGGTAAGTAAAAAACGCTTCGCGAGGATCGCACTGCGGCGGAGCAGAAAATGTTGCTATAGCAACTCGCCTCAGGCGGAGAATGTCGCTTGCGACATTCTTTATTCTTTTGTATGATATAATTAATATAGTTAAACTACTTCGAAATGGAGGTTAGAAAGTATGGAAGAAAAGTTAATGAATGAGCGTAAAAAGATTATTTTAGATATAATTAATTCTGAAGAATATATACCAATGAAATTAAAGGAACTTGCTATTATTCTGAATATTCCGAAAGATAGAAGAAGTGAATTAGAAGAAGTATTAGATGCATTGTTAGCAGAGGGCAAGATTGGAATTTCTAAAAAAGGCAAATATGGTAAGCCGGGTGCTAATGTATTAATCGGAACCTATGAAGGTAATGCGAAAGGTTTTGGTTTTGTATCTATAGAGGGACAGGACGAGGATATCTATATACCTGAAAGTGCTACTAACGGAGCGTTGAATGGTGATTTAGTACAGGTAGTTCTAAGAGCTGCTAATACAGGAAGAAGACGTGAAGGAGAGATTATCAAGGTTATAGAGCATAAAATAGTTGAGGTCGTAGGATTATTTCAGAAATCAAAGAATTTCGGCTTCGTAATTCCTGATAATGCTAAAATCTCCAGAGATATATTTATTCCATTAGAGAAATCTAAAGGTGCTGTGACAGGTCATAAAGTTGTTGTTAAGATAACAGATTATGGTGATAAAAACAGAAAACCTGAGGGCGTGATTATTGAGATAATAGGACATATTAATGATCCGGGAACAGATATAATATCTGTTGTAAAAAGCTTAGAGATTCCAATGGAATTTCCAGATGGTGTAATGAAGCAGACCGAAGATATTGAAAATGAAGTTAATAGCAAGGATATGGCAGGACGACTAGATTTAAGAGATGTTATGATGGTTACAATTGATGGAGAAGATGCCAAAGACTTAGATGATGCAGTATCTTTAAGCTATGATAACGGAATCTATACACTTGGTGTCCATATTGCAGATGTATCTAATTATGTTATAGAGAATAGTCCACTGGATAAAGAGGCTGTAAAGCGTGGAACAAGTGTATACCTTGTAGACCGCGTAATTCCTATGCTTCCACACAAATTATCAAATGGAATATGTTCGTTAAATGCTAATGCAGACAGACTTGCATTAAGCTGTATTATGGAGATAGATAAAAAGGGAAATGTAGTAGGACATAAGATAGCTGAAACAGTTGTAAGAATTGATAAAAGAATGGATTATACTACAGTTAATAAGATTCTTGAATTTAATGATGAGACTGCAATTGAAGAAAATAAAGAGCTTGTACCGATGTTTAGACAGATGAATGAGCTTGCACTCATTTTAAGAGAGAAACGTCATAAACGTGGTTCTATAGATTTTGATTTTCCTGAAAGTAAGATAATCTTAGATGAGAAAGGCAAGCCTATAGATATTAAGCCATATGAGAGAAATTCTGCAACAAAACTTATCGAGGACTTTATGCTCATTGCAAATGAAACTGTTGCAGAAGACTATTTCTGGCAGGAATTGCCATTTGTATACAGAACACATGATATTCCTGACCCTGAAAAGATGCTTAAATTAAGTTTGTTTATAAATAATTTCGGATACGGAATTAAGACTACACAGGAAGAGATACATCCTAAAGAATTACAGAAGCTATTAGAGAAGATTGAGGGAACGGAAGAAGAGACTCTTATCAGCAGACTTACTTTACGTTCTATGAAACAGGCTAAATATACGACTTCATGTACAGGACATTTTGGATTGGCAGCTAAGTATTATTGCCATTTCACATCTCCTATCAGAAGATATCCTGATTTACAGATTCACAGAATAATTAAGGAGAATCTAAGAGGTGGTCTGTCTGAAAAACGTATAAAGCACTACGAAAGTATTCTTCCGGAAATAGCAGAGCAGGCAAGCAAGACTGAAAGACGTGCCGATGAGGCAGAAAGAGACACAGATAAACTCAAGAAGGTTGAATATATGCAGAATCATATAGGTGAAGTCTTTGATGGCGTGGTTTCGTCAATTACCAACTGGGGAATGTATGTGGAGCTGCCTAATACCGTAGAGGGAATGGTAAAACTTACAGCGTTACTAGATGACTACTATTATTATGATGAAGAAAGCTACGAACTAGTAGGAAAAGATACAGGTAATACCTATAAGCTCGGACAGAAAGTTAAGGTAGAAGTAACAGGTACTGATAAATTGCAGCGCCAGATTGATTTTAAGATATATGAGCCTGAAGATGACAATGAATGAAAGGAATATAAATTGTAATGAGTAAAGAATCATTCAAATTAGTTGCCAATAATAAAAAGGCATATCATGATTATTTTATAGAAGATAAATATGAAGCAGGAATATGCCTGCATGGAACTGAGGTAAAATCTCTTAGAATGGGTAAATGCAGTATCAAAGAGGCATTTGTCAGAATAGAGAATGGCGAAGTATTCATATATGGAATGCATATCAGCCCATATGAGAAAGGCAATATTTTCAATAAAGATCCATTAAGAGTTAAAAAGCTTATGCTTCACAACTATGAGATTAATAAAATAGCAGGCAAAATGGCAGAAAAAGGTTATACTTTAGTTCCATTGCAGGTCTATTTTAAGGGAAGTCTTGTCAAAGTAGAAATCGCTCTTGCAAAAGGTAAGAAATTATATGATAAGAGACAGGATATAGCTAAGAAAGACCAGCGAAGAGAGGCAGAAAAGGAATTTAAAGTAAGAAATCTGTATTAAATATTGTCATATGAATTGAATAATTAATTATAGATATTGACATTTTAAGATATTAGTTGTAGTATGATTAATACGTGTCGTTTGTGACAGTGACAGTAATAACTCTTTCGGGGTTGTACTGGTTTCGACGGGGTTTTAGAAGTTAGGATAGCCACCCGTGGACTAGGACCACGTAAAAACTTAGAAATTAAATATAAACGCAAACGAAAATTTAGCGTACGCTGCCTAGTGGCAGCTGTCGACCTTAAGTCACTCGCTGCTTAAGAGTTCGGCATCGACTTTGCGAGGCACTCTTTTACCAAAGCTTTGAGGTATCAGAAGAATTTATGAAGCTACTAAGTTCGTAAGCCTGTCTGTGGGCGTATGAATGAGGGAATGTTAAAACATAGACTGTGGTGGAAGAAGTCTTAATGGAAGAGGCTTCGGACAGGGGTTCGATTCCCCTCAGCTCCATTTATAAGAATCCTTGAAAACATAGAGTTTTCAAGGGTTTTATTTTTTTGGGTAAGTATAAAATTGACTGTTCGATACCGTTTAAAACTTCTTAAATCTAAAAAAAAGTGTCGTCAAAAGTGTCGTCAAAAGTGTCGTCAAAAATGTAATAACATTGTATTTTGCTAAAGTGATATACAATGTTATTGTTATTATGATATAATTAAAATATTAATTTGATAAATTGGAATTTGAAGCGGAGGTATGTATTATGAATATAGGATTTTGGTCGTGTATAATTTTGGTAATACCATTTCTGATTATAGGTGTGTTATTTGCGATTTTTAAGGAAAAAGCAGCAAAATTTGTTTCAGGATTTAATTCATTTTCTAAAGAAGAACAGGCATTGTATGATAAAGCTCATATCTCTCGTGATATAAGAAATCAGTGCTTTATGTGGGCTATTATAATGTTGGCAGGAGCATTATTATCCTGCTTTTTAACCCCATATATAGCTATACCAACCTATATTATTTGGTTAGTTCTGTTTTTTAGAGAAGTCCACTTTGATAATCATAAAGCGTTTGAAAAATATTTATTAAAGTAAATTCCAGTTTAATGGAGTGTCAGATTTCAATATATAGAACAGTTTAATAAAGTTGAATTCCAGGAGGTGCGATAATGCAAGATATTATGAACGTTAATGAGAAAGAATATAAAATTCTGAAGTTATTAGGACATGGAAAAGGTGGTTATTCCTATTTAGTTGAACGAGAAGGTAATTTTTATGTGTTAAAGCAGATACACCATGAACCATGTGAATATTACGCATTTGGCAATAAAATTGAAGCGGAACAAAATGATTATAACAGACTGTTGCAAACAGGAATTAGAATTCCAAGAATGTTAGACATTGATATGGCGAATGAAAGAATATTAAAAGAATACATTGATGGACCAACTATATATGATTTAGTGAAAAAAGATACAATGAAAGATTTGTATTTGATGCAAATGAGAGAAATGGCAAAGGTAGTATATGATGCAGGCTTGAATATAGATTATTTTCCGACTAATTTCATTGTACAGGATGAACAGATTTTTTATATTGATTATGAATGTAACAATTATATGGATGAATGGAATTTTGAAAATTGGGGAATTAAGTACTGGTCTAAGACACAAGAATTTATTGATTATCTGGAACAACATTAGTTATACAAATTAGTAATATTCTACGAGAATGATAGGTATAAGATTTTTTAAACTTCCAGTTTTTGGAATTAAGAAAATTGGAATTTGACGGAGGTGTGCTATGAAAATTGAACATATTGCTTTGTATGTAAATAATTTGGAAGAAACTCGTTACTTCTTTATGAAGTATTTAGATGCAAAATCCAATGATGGATATCATAATTCAAAAACGAATTTCCGTTCTTATTTCCTTACATTTGATGGTGATACACGGCTTGAAATTATGAACAAGCCAGAAATGCCAGATTTTCCAAAAGAACCTGCTCGTACTGGATATGCACATATCGCATTCAGCGTAGGTAGCAAGGAAAAGGTTGATGCATTGACTGCAAAATTGAAGAATGACGGTTATAAAGTTATTAGTGGACCACGTACGACGGGAGATGGCTACTACGAAAGCTGCATTGTTGCAATTGAAGGAAATCAAATTGAAATCACGATTTGAGTGTAATAACTTCCAGTTTTTGGAATTAAGAAAATTGTTGTTTGAGGAGGTAAGCATGTTTTGAAAAAGTATAGATTTGGTTTTGATATTTTGGGATTAGCGCTTTTCTTTTTAATTATGATACCAAATTTTATTTGGTTTGCAATTCCTGCACAGCATGACATTTTAAGAGTTGAGTCTATAACGCCCATAGTAGACACCATTGCATCAATTGCTCAAGTAATAATGATAATTTGCTTATGTATTTTTAAAAATAAAGAGAAAGAAAAGATTCGCAAAACAAATTTGATAATAGCTATGATATTCGGCTGTTTATTATATTTTTTATGTTGGGTATTATATTACTTAGGAATAACAAATGCGGGAGTTATATTAGGTTTAACTATTTTTCCATGCTTAACATTTTTATTATATTCTTTAGAGCGGAAAAATATGATTGCTTTTGTTACTGCTTTAGTTTTTACGATATGTCATTTAATATATGCTATCGTTAATTATATTGTATAATAATTGGAAGTTGAGGTGGAAATATGGCATCAAGCAAGGAATACTTAGAGTTTATTTTAGAACAACTATCTGAGTTAGAAGAAATTACTTATCGAGCTATGATGGGAGAATTTATTATTTATTATCGTGGCAAGATTGTAGGCGGTATCTATGATGATAGATTACTTGTTAAACCAGTAAAATCAGCAATTAGTTATATGCCGACAGCTCCGTATGAATTACCATATGAGGGAGCAAAAGAGATGTTGTTGGTAGATGAAGTTGATAATAAGGAATTTTTGACTGGCTTGTTTTATGCAATGTATGATGAATTGCCAGTTCCAAAACCGAAAAAGAAATAAGCAACTTCCAGTTTTTGGAATTAAGAAAATTGGAATTTGTAGAGATTGTAAGTTTTTATATACTTAACATAGGAGGATGATCGAATATGGATGATATAGAATTTGTTAGATGTTCTGGCATAAATGAAGACTTTATTATGAACTGTCAGTTATTAGATATGGATCTAGATAGGCGAGTAGGAAGAGTAATTAAGAGAGAAAAGTACAAACAGTACAACCAACTTGATGAAATTAAAGAGGCTATAGTTGTATATGTTGATGGCAAAGCTGTTGGTGCAGGAGCAATTAGAGAATATCAGTATGGTGATATTGATGATGCAACCGAATTGAAAAGAGTATTTGTCAGAGATGAGTTTCAAGGGAAAGGAATAGGAAACAAGTTGCTTCTTGAATTGATTGAGTGGGCAAAAGAGCTGGGATACAAGAGGTTGATTCTTGAAACTGGAGAACTACTACAAGAATCATGTCATATATATCGGAAAGTAGGATTTAAAAAAATAGATAATTATGGTCCTTACATTTCGATGCCAGAATCATTGTGTATGATGAAAGAATTGTAGCTGACAACTTCCTGTTGCCGGAGAGTTGCATAGAGTGACAAATACAGATTTTATGGAGGCAAATCATGAATAGAATAATTTCTAAAATCGGTGCGACGGTCGTAGCATTACGGTTGATTGAAATCTTTAGAGGGAATAAATATGCTTGAGACAAATAGATTATTAATACGAAATTTTGTGGCGGAAGATACACATTCCTGCCTTGAGGGGTGGGGGAAAGATAAAAAGCTTGGAAAATATATACTTGGTTATCCGACAGAAGAAAAGCAGATGGAAGCATTTGTAGATGCCTGGTCGAAGAATAAAAACGCATGGCTTATTTTGGAAAAAGAGAGTAAGAATTGTATCGGATATGTAACGATTGATATACCGTACATACAGATTGGAATTGGAGAGATAGGGTATGTGATCGGTGAACGTTTTCAAAATAGAGGGTACGCATTTGAGGCATTACAGTGTATTATTCAAGAATATTTGGTAAAAAGAGATATGTATATGATTGAAGCAAAATATAATATATGTAATATGGCTTCTGGAAATTTATTGAAAAAGCTGGGCTTTCAATTTGATGGAGAGCTTAGAAACAGAAGAATTGATATTGCCTCAGGAGAACGTAAAAACTTAGTAATTTGTTCTATTACAAAGGAAGAATTGAAATTTAAAATGTGTAATTGTGATTAAAACCGTCCATATTCATGAGTTGTCAGATGTAATATTTTATTGCATAGAGGGTGATTTCGATATCGTGACCGACGACGGGATTGTGCATCTTACTGAAGGTGATTTTGTATTAATTGCGAAGGGAACACGACATAGACTAATACTAACAATACTTGTTAAGTGTCTGTTGATTGAGATGGACGGAATACTGAACAAAGAGAATATGGGTGGAACATACTACCAGACAAATTCAAGTTTGGAAAGCATTATCAAAAAAAATAGACCGTTAGAAAAATTGATATAAATTGGAGGATGGAAATAGTGAAAATTATAGATATTGTTGGAGAAAATTATTTTGGTAATTGGGATAAAACCAGAACTGCTTGCAGAGGAATCGTTATAGATGGTAAACGTATTTTACTTTCATATGAAACACAAACAAATCAGTATATGATTCCAGGTGGAGGCTTGGAAAACAATGAAAGTGATGAAGAATGCTGTGTTCGGGAAATTGCTGAAGAAACAGGAATGATTGTAGATGTTTCGGAGTGTATGCTTGAAATTGATGAATATTATGAGAACTGGAAATGGGTTAATAGGTATTTTATTTGCAAAGCAATAGGTACAACTGAAATAAAACAAACAGAAAGTGAAATACAAGTTGGTATGGAACCAAGATGGCTTAACATATCTGAAATTAAAGATATTTTTTCGCAGTATAATTTATATCAAGGAATAGATGATATGCGTAGAGGAATGTATTTTAGAGAATATACAGCATTAAGTGAATTGATTTAATGAAGTAACAACTTACTTTTGTTGTAAAGGAAATTAAGGCAGGCACTTAATGAACCGAAATGCTAATAAAATTAGAAATTCCAAACTCCCACGATAAGCTGCGTTAACGTGCTAAAACTTTTCCTTGACCTTGCATTTTATTAATGTTATTATATATCACTGTGTAAAGCACATATTAATTTTAAAAGGAGAATTGAAAATGAAGAGAAACGTAACAAAAGTAGTAAGTGTATTACTTGTCTTAGTTATGGCAATGTCGCTCATGGCATGTGGTTCAAAGAAATCAGATGACAAAAAGAGCAACAAGAATTTAGCATCACTTACAGCAGAGGAATTAGTAAACAAAGTATCAGAAGCTACTACAGATGTAAAAGGTATTTCATCAAAGATTACATTAGATGCTGCAGTATCAGCTTCAGGAATGGATATGTCAATATCTGGTACAGTTGAATCAAAGGCAAATGTTGATCCAGCTGAATCATATGTAAAAGTAGATTTATCATCAAATGCGTTAGGTCAAGAAAGAAATGTTAATTCTGAAGTGTATATGGTAAAGAATGATGACAAGATTGATACTTATACATTATATGATGGTGAATGGTCATATGAATCAGCAGATGCATCAGAATATACAGATAGTATTAATGATGTTATAGAACAGTTACAGTCAATTGATTATAAAGAAGTTTCTAAATATTTTGGAGAAGGAAAAGTAGAGAAAAAGAATGGTAACTACCAGTTAACAATGTCTGCATCTACAGAAGACCTTATCAGCAAATTAGAAGAATCTGAACTTGCTGACAAACTTGATTCAGTAGATTTATCATCAATACCAGCGGCAACAATTACATTAAAAGTTGTTTTAGATGGTAAAACATATTTACCAGTATCGGCAAAAGTTGGTTTTGATATGGATACAATTACTTATGAAGGAGTTGAAATTGAATTAACAAAATTTGATTTTGCTATTGATTTCACATCATACGATGCAGTAGATATCAAAGTTCCTGATGAAGCTTTAGATGCTAAATAAATTTCGAATTTAATAATACAGATTATTGAATAAAGAAGCTGTTAAATTTAGGATATGAATTAAATATTATATATGATATTTAAAATCTAATCCTTGAATTTAACAGCTTTTATTTAACTTATAACTATAGGATAAAATGTGTTGATGAAAAACCAGGACCATCGGAATCTAACTTACGGTTATCGTCGTATAATAATATTTTCCACATTTTGCTACAGGAGTGAAGCTGAACTGGGAAGCAGTCCGGCTATGTCCTAATTGAATTGAAATATCATCTGATATAGAACTGTTTTCTAAATCAATATTTTCAGGAAAATAAAAGGTTACTTTTGAGTTTCCGCGACTATACAGGGAAGTAATAGTTGATGGTAATTGATATATACTTGATAATATATAATAAGGAACATCTTTTTGCTTTTCCTGATACATATATTTCTCAGAAATACAGTTCTTTAATTTCTTATCAGGCTTATGATCTAAATACATCTGCTCATTAGTTATAAGAAAGTAATCATATCGCAGAAAATTATTACCTGCTTCATTACGCCCAGAGACATCAATAGGATCATCATAGGTACAGTCGACTTGATACCATTCTCCCTCTAAACATACTACATTCCAGGCATGTGATATTCCATCCGCATATCCAGTTTCAATTTCACAATCAATATCTAATGAATTCATTAGAAGTTTGAAAGCTTCTGAATATCCTCGACATACACCGATATGATTTTCAAGAACACCTTTAGCTGTATAGTCAATATCGGGTATTGTATTATTTTCGAGATTATCGTGGTCATATTCAGTTGTTGACACAATATAATCATGTATGGTTTTGACTTTTTCATAGTCTGTCATTGTTGGTATTATATTTTCGGTAATGATATTGTTTATAACATCAGTACTAACTTCATATTTAGATGGACTTATATAATCGTCATCGTATTTCGTATAAAAAGCATAGGCAACAATTACAGATAGTATTAACACTAGAAATAATTTTCTTAATTTCAAGGTATTTCCTCCACATTAATATTTTATTAAATTAAAGCAAAATAAATTATTGATATCAAATGTGTTAAGAGATATAAGCTTGTTTTACAATCACCAATAATATGATGCTAATATATTTATTATATATTATATCCTAAAATAAATCAAAACTTGTTTGAATTTTGACACTATAATAATTATATGTTAAAATCATTAGATAATTGAGTTGACATATTAAATTTGCATTTATTAGAAAGGCAGTGTTATTGATATGAAAAATGTAATTATGGGTTTTGAATTTAATAATGAAGAAAATTTTAATATGGCCAAAAAGGAATTAGATTATATGATGCATATAAATGTGAATCTTGACAATCTAAGTTCCGAAAAGACATTGGAATTATACAATAAATTAATAGATGATAAATTATTTAAGACCCCTATAGGTATGGAATTCTTAAGAAAGTTACAGAAGAAGCTTTTCGATGATAAGGCAATTGATAATTCTAAGATTAAAAATATTCCGGCGACAATATATATAGAAGAAACTACTGATAATTCAGACAATAGTAATCGCAGAGACAGAAAAAATAGCGGAAATAGCAACAATAATAGTAATATAAGTAATAATAAAAGTAGCAAAAGTATCAAAAGCAGCAATAATAAAAAAAATATTGTTTCTAAGGAGAATAAAAAGAATAACACAAGAGCAAATAGCTCTGGTAATAAAGGTAAAAATAATAAATATAAAGATTTATACGTAAAGATGCTGATTATTAATCTGGCACTTGTGATTACGATTGTTGTAATGTTTGTAATCACTAAAAGGGCGGATAAATTTGATGAAGATTATTATCGTGAAAGTATTGAAAATGAGTATGTAAGCTGGCAGAAAGCATTAGAAGAAAAAGAGTCATCTATTGTAGCTGAAGAAAATGCAAGTTAGTTCACAGATTAATCATATTTTTTGTTTATAATCAGGATAAGATAAAGTTTAATTATAAATCACTTGGAAATGAGGTTTAAATATGAATAATCTGAAGATATTAGTAGTTGATGATGAAAGCAGAATGAGAAAACTTGTTAATGATTTTCTTACGAAACATGGATATACAGTTATAGAGGCAGCCGATGGTGAAGAGGCTGTAGAGATATTTTATCAGGATAAGGAGATTGCTTTAATTATATTGGATGTTATGATGCCTAGGATGGATGGCTGGCAGGTATGTCGTGAGATTCGTAAGAATTCTAAAGTACCTATAGTTATGCTTACAGCTAAATCAGAAGAAAATGATGAATTACTAGGATTTGATTTGGGGGTAGATGAATATATCTCTAAACCATTTAGTCCTAAGATATTAGTAGCAAGGGTTGATTCGATTTTAAGACGTACGAATAAGTTAGATTCGAATGAGACTGTTTCAGCAGGAAATATTACAATTGATAAGTCTGCACATCAGGTTAAGGTTGGTGAGGAGACGATTGAATTAAGTTTCAAGGAATTCGAACTGCTATTATATTTCATTGAGAATAAAGGAATTGCATTATCTAGAGAAAAGATTCTTAATAATGTGTGGAATTATGATTATTTCGGTGATGCCAGAACAGTTGATACACATGTTAAGAAATTAAGAAGCAAATTAGGCGAATCAGGCGAATATATAAAGACTATCTGGGGTATGGGTTACAAATTCGAAGTAAATTAGGAGAAATCAGATCATGCATGTTAAAGTGAAGAATTCACTTAGAATGAAACTCGCAGTTGTACTGTTATGTCTTACAGCAGGAACTTTTTTAATATATTTCCTTATCAACCAGTTCTTCTTAGAGGATTATTATCTGTATACAAAGGAGAAGAGCTTGTTAAAAGGTTATCATAAGATTAGTGAGATATTGTCTGATTCAGGGGCAATAACGACTGAATCAGCTAATCAGATTGTAAATGTATGTGAAAAATACGGAATAACAATAATTGTAGTAGATACAGCAGATAATATTAAGTTACAATATGGTAATGGTGCCATATTACAGCAGAGGTTACAGCAGATTAATTTTGGTTTTAACCTGAATAATGAAAATACAAAAGTAATAAAAGAAACAGATAAATACGTATTGCAAAGTTATAATTTAGATAAAAGTAATGGTGGATATATGGAGGTAAGCGGGTTCTTTAATAAGAATATGATATTTCTTATGAGGATGGCAGTTCAGAGCATTAACGAAAGTGTAAGCATTTCAATGAAATTTTTCGTCTATGTTGGTACTTTCGTATCATTAATAGGAATAATTGTAGCATTTGTAATATCAGGAGAATTTACAAGACCGATTTTGCATCTGGCTGACATTTCTAAGGAAATGTCTAACCTTAATTTTAATGTAAAATATGAAAATAAATCGAATGATGAACTGGGTATTCTAGGAGAAAGCATGAATGAACTGTCAGATAAATTAGAGTCGACAATCATTGATTTAAAACAGGCAAATTATAAATTACAGAGTGATATTGAACAAAAAGAGAAGATTGATGAGATGCGTAAAGATTTTATCTCTAATGCATCTCATGAATTAAAGACACCAATTGCACTTATTCAGGGATATGCAGAAGGCTTAAGCGAATGTGTTAATGATGATGCAGATTCAAGAGAGTTCTATTGCGAAGTAATCATTGATGAAGCGAATAAGATGAATAAGTTAGTTAAAAATCTTTTATCACTTAATCAATTAGAATATGGAAGTTCAATGATTCAATATGAGAAATTCGATATAATTATGGTTATAAAGGGTGTGATTAATAAGCTTGATTATCCACTAAAGCAGAAAGAAGCAGTTGTGGACTTTGTTTATGACGGAAAATTATTTGTATATGCAGATGAATTTAAGATAGAGGAAGTTATAACTAACTATCTTACAAATGCCATTAACCACCTTGATGAAAATAAAATAATTAAGGTAAATATTTCTCAAAATGATAAGAAAATCAGAGTTTCGGTATTTAATTCAGGAAAACAGATACCTGATAATGAATTAGAAAATATCTGGATTAAGTTCTATAAGGTTGATAAAGCAAGAACAAGAGAGTATGGTGGAAGTGGAATTGGTCTGTCTATTGTAAAGGCAATAATGAACGCACATAATAATGAATGTGGTGTATTAAATAAGAAAAATGGAGTTGAATTTTGGTTTGAACTTGATACAGAATTATGTTGAACTTAGAGACATAAAATGATAAAATAGATATAAGATATTTTAATATTAAGACAATAATTGATGTTGTAGAACAGAGGAAGATATGAGATATAATAAACGTATAAAGCAGGTCGTAATGGTATGTCTTTTGTGTATAGGAATGGTAGCTTTAACAGGTTGTGATTCGCTTGATTATACAACTGAACAGGAAGATGTTATTGCTAATTATGCAGCAAATATATTGTTAAGACATGACAAGAATTATAAAAGTGATTACATAAGTGAAGAAGAGACTACATCTAAGGGAGAAGATACTGAAGTAACAGAAGAAGAGACTACAACTGTTGATAATTCTGTTAATGGTGATGGTATTAATGGTGACACTAATGTAGGAAAAGTGTCTAGTGCCGAAGATGTAACAAGTGCATTACATTTACCGGATGGAGTGACTGCACAATATGTTGATTATGATGTAGTTGACCAGTATCCTGATGATAGCTCGACAGATATATTTGTTATGAAAGCTGTTGAGAATAGCAAATTACTAATTGTTAAATTTAATATATCCAATACAACATCTCAGGATATTAGTATTAATATTATGTCATCAGTTCAGAAGTTTAAAGGAATTGTAAATGATGCAAAGAAATATAATGCACAGTTAACATTATTACTAGATGCTCTTAATACATATGAAGGTACTTTGAAAGCGGGGACATCACAGACATTGATTTTGGTTTATCAGACACAATTAGACGAGAAGGATGATGTAAAATCGCTATCGGTAGAACTTACAGATATATCAGGAAATGAAAGTGTTCTTAATCTAAAATAGCATACTATATTACCCAGGAGGAAAAGTATATGGAGACAAATATTTTATTAGAAAATGGAACAAATGAATTGGAGATTTTGGAGTTTTCAATTGACGGAAACTGTTATGGAATTAATGTTGCAAAAATTCGTGAGATTTTACCATATCAGACGGTTACACCTATTCCTAACTCACATACAAGTATTGAGGGTATATTTATGCCACGAGATACAATGATTACAGTAATTAATCTTCCTAGGGAATTAGGATTAAAAGAGAGTACTAATACTTCAAATGATATGATGATTATAACAAATTTTAATAATCTTAATATTGCATTTCATGTTCAATCGGTAATGGGTATTCACAGAGTTTCGTGGGCAGATATAATTACGCCTGATAAGACAATTAATACTAAAGAATCAAGTATTGCAACCGGAATAGTAAAGATTAACGGAAAGATTATAATTATTCTCGATTTTGAAAAGATTGTATCAGATATTAACCCTGAAACAGGACTTAAGGTTTCTGACATTGATGCACTTGGCGAAAGAAAAAGAAGTGATTCAACTATACTTATTGCGGAAGATTCAGCTTTACTCAGTACATTAATTGTAGATTCATTACATAAGGCAGGATATGTTAATGTTATAAAGAATGTAAATGGACAGGAAGCATGGGATAAGCTGTGCGAGTTGAAAGCCGATGGTTCGGTATTAGACAAGATAAAATGTATTATAACAGATATTGAGATGCCTCTTATGGACGGACATCGACTGACGAAGTTAGTTAAATCTGACGAGGTACTACATAATATACCTTTAATAATATTCTCATCACTTGTAAACGACGAGATGAAAACAAAAGGTGCTTCACTAGGTGCAGATGCACAACTTTCAAAACCTGAGATTGGTAATCTGGTTAAGATAATTGATGGATTAATTAAATAGATATGACATAAAGGTCGGCTTTATTTAGTCCGACCTTTATTATAATATTCATCAGGATTGTATAAATGTAGCATATAACAATCCAGTAAATCTTATTCATATATTTAATAACAGCTTAGTAATTGAATAAAGTTTTAAACAAATTCTATTTGTAGAATGGAGAATGAAATGAGTGACGAAACTAAAAGCGAGGAATATCTAGAGAATCTGCTTAATTCATTGAAGAATGAAGAATCAACTGAAGCGAATACAGATAATAATGAAGATATTGGAATATCAGACAATGAAAATATTTTAAATGATGATGCACCTGATTCATCGATAGTTGATAGAGATATTGCGGCTAATATGTTTTCAGCTGATAATAATATTAATAAATCATTAGATATTACTGATGATATGACATTAAATGACAATAATAATATTAATTTAGATGATATCTTAGACAATACTACAGAAAGTCCGGATATTGAAAAAATTATGAATGATTTAAATACAATGTCTGATAATTCAGATGATGATAAAAATATGGATAATGAAAAAGCGAAAGATGAGAAAAGTGACGTGGATAATGTAAAAAATAGTGATATAGACAATAAAGATAAGAAAAAGAAGTCTCTATTCGGTAAAATATTCTCAAAGAAATCTAAAAAAGAAAAGTCAGATTTGAATGAAATAGATGCTGATGAGATTCTGGATGAAACAGGAAGTACATCTGATGATATGGCAGATTTTGATTTGAATGAATTTGGTTTTAATGGAGATGCAGAAAGTATCTTGAGAGATTTAGATGAATTAGATGATATAGAAGATAAATCAGACAGTAAGAAGAAAGAAAAGAAGGAAAAAAAAGAGAAAAAAGCCAGAAAACCTAAAAAAGAGAAGAAAATAAAACAACCAAAGATAAAGACTAAGAAAGAAAAGCCAAAAAGGAGGGAAGAGATAATCAGAATTTCGCCATTGGCTATAATTCTTATGATTACGGTAATAGCTCTGTTAGTTGGTGGCATATATATAGGTTCTAATGTATTCTCATACAATAGTAATATTAAAGAGGCTACAAACAGTTACATTGATAATGACTATACTAAAGCATATAATCTGTTAGCAGGAATGAAACTTAAAGATAAGGATAAAGATTTCTACAAACAGGTAGAGAATATAATGAAAGTAGAAAAACATATTAATGATTTTAATTCATTTATAACCATAGAGAAATATACATATGCACTAGAGGCACTTATACGTGGTATTGAAAGCTACGATGAAAATATAGAGGCTTCTAAAGAACTTGGAACATATGAAATTCTTGAAACTGAAATGAATGAAATTGATACCCTGTTAAAGAATTATTTTGGAATGTCAATTGAAGATGCCCGTACAATTATTCAGATAACTGATAGTGGAAAGTATGCTAAAGAAATAAATGAAAGAGCAGCTAAGATAAATATAGTAGCAGAAGAGTAAAGTCAAACGCCTAAAAGAGATAAACAATTTTGAAAGGAAATATTTAGCATAAGTATTTTTAATAAAAAACTGAGAAAGGCAATGACAGATGGAGAGTATATCTGTTCTGAGTGCAGAGGATTAATGAAATTTAAAGATGAATGGGAAGATACATTAGTGTGTCATCATTGTGGTCACAGCATTGATTTAAAGGAATATGGTTGTGAAGGAGATGAAAAGCACAAGAATTTATATCCGACTAGAAAGGAAGTTCTGGGTATTGCCACGGAATGAGTCTAAAGAAGAAAATTAAGAATGAAAAAAAGCTAGATGAGAGAGTCTTAGAGAAATCTAAGGCTTTTTTACTTACCAGGAAATTTCGTTGAAATTGTCCAGGTAAGTAAAAAACGCTCCGCTTGAAAAATTCGTAAATCAAGTTGAACAAATATAAAATATCGACAATGTGCCTTTGATGTGATATTATTTACATATGTATTCGGGGTACTTTTTAATGGAGGGCTGAGAATATTGCAAATAAAATTGCATCTGAAAAGAACAAACCGACAAGAAAAACGTTGAGGACTGACGAATACTATAATCCAAAAATGAAAAGGTATGAGCATCATTATAAAGATGCTTTTGAAAAGGAAAGAGTGATAAGCTCCTATAGACTCGAACCTACGGATCAATTACCAAAGGGTAAGCGTTCGGGGAAAAGTTTACGTGAAAAGGAGGCAGAATTAAAGGTACAGTCAGAAAAAATATCGAAAATCACGTACTAAGTATTTACTAAATATATGCTGGTATGAAATATAATTAAATATAATAAAGAGTAATGAAATGGAATAACTCCAAAAGCTTTAAGCAGCTTAATTACTCTAAGAATGAAGTAATGAATGGAGACGAACAAGAATGATAGCAATTATAGACTATGATGCAGGCAACCTGAAGAGTGTTGAAAAAGCACTTAAATTCATCGGCGAAGATGCAATAATCTCAAGAGACAAAGATGAGATTTTAGAGGCTGACAAGGTTATTTTACCGGGAGTTGGAAGCTTCGGTGAT
The DNA here is from genome assembly GCF_025567085.1 of Bovifimicola ammoniilytica. NCBI lineage: Bacteria > Bacillati > Bacillota > Clostridia > Eubacteriales > Bovifimicola > Bovifimicola ammoniilytica. Next base: position 256,951 of record NZ_JAOQJN010000004.1, read on the forward strand.
GCAATGAGTAAATTAAAGAAATATGATTTGGTTAATACCATAAATGATGTAATAGATAAAAGGACACCTTTTCTTGGAATATGTTTAGGACTTCAGTTGTTATTTGAGAGAAGTGATGAATCTAAGGGAGTTTCAGGACTTGGAATACTTAAGGGTAACATTCTTAGAATACCTGATGCCCCTAATTTAAAGATTCCTCATATAGGCTGGAATTCATTACATCTTATGAATAATGGAAGATTGTTTAAGAATATTGATGATGATGAATATGTTTATTTTGTACATTCATATTATCTTAAAGCAGCTGATACAAGTATTGTGAAAGCTGTTACTGAATATAGTACAATCTTAGATGTTTCAGTTGAAAAGGACAATATATTTGCATGCCAGTTCCACCCTGAAAAAAGTGGCGAAGTTGGTTTGAAGATACTTAAGAATTTTGCAGAGATTTAGGAGGAAGATATGCATACAAAGAGAATTATTCCATGTTTAGATGTTAATAATAACAGAGTTGTCAAAGGAATTAATTTCGTTAATCTAAGGGATGCCGGAGATCCTGTCGAAGTAGCTGCTGCATATGATAAAGCCGGTGCAGATGAAGTAGTATTCCTTGATATAACGGCATCTTCTGATAATAGAGAAACAGTAGTTGATATGGTAAGAAAAGTAGCAGAAAAGGTATTTATTCCTTTTACTGTAGGTGGTGGTATCAGAACAGTTGATAATTTCAAAGAATTATTACGTGAGGGCGCTGATAAGATAGCTATTAATTCGGCAGCCATAAATACACCAAAGCTTATAAGTGATGCTGCAGATAAGTTCGGAAGTCAGTGTGTGGTAGTTGCAATTGACGCAAAACGCAGAGCTGATGGAAGTGGCTGGAATATTTATAAAAATGGCGGCAGAATTGATACAGGTATTGATGCTGTTGAATGGGCTATGAAAGTTAATAAATTAGGTGCCGGAGAAATCTTGCTTACAAGTATGGATTGTGATGGAACTAAAAACGGATATGACATAGAACTCACTAGAAGCATAGCAGAAAATGTTTCGATACCTGTCATAGCATCGGGTGGTGCTGGTACAAAAGAGCATTTTTATGAAGCACTTACTGATGGAAAAGCAGATGCAGCATTAGCAGCTTCATTATTCCATTATAAAGAGCTTGAGATAATGGAATTAAAAAACTATTTATATGGTAAAGGAGTTCCTGTTAGATATGTCAGCAATAAGTAATGATTGGTTAGAACAGTTAAGGCCGGAATTTAGTAAGGCTTATTATAAAAAACTATTTGATAAAATTAAAGAGGAATATTCGAAATGTGCGGTATATCCTAATTCAGATGATATATTTAATGCATTTCATTTAACACCATATAATAAAGTAAAAGTAGTCATACTTGGTCAGGATCCATATCACGAACCGGGACAGGCACATGGTTTAAGCTTTTCAGTAAAACCAGGCATAGACATACCACCATCATTAGTAAATATATACAAAGAACTTCATAATGATGTAGGAACATATATTCCTAATAATGGATATCTTGTTAAATGGGCAGAACAGGGAGTATTATTGTTAAATACAATTCTTACAGTAAGAGCTCACGGAGCTATGTCACATAGCAGAATTGGCTGGGAAGAATTTACGAATGCGGCAATTGAAGCACTTAATAAATCTGACAGACCACTCGTATTTATGTTATGGGGAAAGCCGGCACAGGCAAAAGAAGTGATGTTAACGAACAGTAATCATCTTATACTTAAAGCACCACACCCAAGTCCGCTATCAGCATATAGAGGTTTCTTTGGATGCAGACATTTTAGTAAGGCTAATGAATTCTTAACTGCTCATGGCGAAACACCAATCGACTGGCAGATTGAAAATATCTAAAAATTATTTGCACTTGTAATATTGATAATATGAAAAGGTTATAATATTAAAGAGCTATAAACTTACATTTCTTTGTACCAACTACAAGGAGTTTGATTAGAATCCAATGATTTGAAGTTGCTACATATTTGATACATCCAATGTAGGTTTATAGCTCTTTTGAAATTCTATTTCTTAGCTTTAAGATTCTTTTGTGCAGTTGCCAGCATAAGTTTAATTCTGTTCAACTGGTTAACTTCACTTGCACCTGGATCATAGTCAACAGCTACAATATTTGATTCAGGATGCTGTCTTCTAAGTTCTTTAATTACACCTTTACCAACTATATGGTTAGGAAGGCAGGCAAATGGCTGGGCACATACAATATTTGGAACACCACTATGTATTAATTCAAGCATTTCGCCTGTAAGGAACCAACCCTCACCAGTCTGGTTGCCGAGAGATGCAATATCCTTAGCCATATTTGCTATATCTTCTATATGTGATGGTGGTGTAAAATGCTTACTCTTCTTGAATTCTTCAACAGCAGGTTTACGAACGTGTTCTAATGCACTGATTCCAAGATTAGTAAGTCTTGCGGTTGATTTCTTCATACCGAGATTCTCAACTTTGAAATTACAGTTGTAGAAGCTGTATAATAAGAAGTCTAATAAGTCAGGCATAACTGCTTCGGCGCCCTCTTTTTCTAACAGGTCAACTATATGGTTGTTAGCCATAGGGAGAAATTTAACTAAGATTTCGCCTACGACACCAACTCTAGGTTTAACTATATCTTCATGTATTGGAAGGTTATCGAAATCTTTTATGATTCCCTTTATATTCTTCTTAAATGTCGAATTATTAATACCAGGTTTTGCGAGGTCTGCATTACATTTATCTCTCCATTTTCTATGTAATTCATTAGCAGAACCAGGTTCAATTTCATATGGTCTCATTCTGTATAAGACTCTCATAAATATATCGCCATATACAACAGCCTGAAGTGCTTTGAATAACAATTTAGGAGTTATCTTAAAGCCTTCATTATGCTCTAAGCCCTGAGCACTGATTGATACAACAGGAATCTGAGCCATTCCGGCTTTCTCAAGAGCTCTTCTGATAAATCCTACATAGTTGCTGGCACGACAACCACCACCAGTCTGTGACATTACAACTGCTGTTTTATTAAGGTCATATTTGCCTGAAAGAAGTGCATCCATAATCTGTCCGACTACGATTAATGATGGATAGCAGGCATCATTGTTAACAAATTTAAGTCCGGTATCAACAGCTGTTCTGTTATCATTCTGGAGAACTACGATATTATAACCACAGGTTTTAAATGCAGTTTCAACTAATTCAAAATGAATAGGAGACATCTGTGGACAAAGAATTGTATAATTCTCTTTCATTTCTTTTGTGAATTCCACACGATTTATATTAGCAGGAACGATTGTTCGCTTTTCGTTTAATTTCTCTCTTACGCGGATAGCAGAGAGAAGTGAACGTATTCTGATTCTTGCAGCACCTAAGTTATTTACTTCATCGATTTTCAATACAGTATAAATTTTACCTGATTTTGTTAAAATATCATTTACCTGGTCTGTTGTTACGGCATCAAGACCACAACCAAATGAGTTAAGCTGAATTAAATCAAGGTTATCCTGAGTCTTAACGAAGTTAGCGGCTCTATATAATCTTGAATGGTACATCCACTGGTCCATTACAATAAGTGGTCGTTCAACCTCAGCAAGATGAGATACAGAATCTTCTGTAAGTACGGCAATTCCATATGAATTAATTAATTCAGGAATACCATGGTTAATTTCAGGGTCAATATGGTAAGGTCTGCCTGCTAATACAATGCCTCGCTTATTATTGTCTTTCATATATTTAAGAACTTCTTCACCCTTACGTTCAATGTCAGCACGTACATTTTCTAATTCAGCCCAGCCTGCGTTAACGGCCACAGTTACTTCATTAGCAGGTATATTAAGTTCATTTTTGAAAACCTTAACTAATTGTTTTGATAATACATCTTTATTAGTCATTGCCATAAATGGATTCATAAATTTAACTTCTTTATTAACGATTTCTTCAACGTTATTTTTGATGTTTTCAGCATAAGAAGTTACAATAGGGCAATTGTAGTGGTTATTAGCATCAGGTGTCTCATTTCTCTCATATGGTATACAAGGATAGAAGATGAAATCAACACCATGTCGTATAAGCCATGTTACATGTCCATGTGCTAATTTGGCAGGATAACATTCAGATTCACTTGGAATTGATTCGATACCTAATTCATAAATCTTTCTGTTTGAGCTAGGTGATAATACGACCTGATATCCTAATTTCTTAAAGAAAACAGCCCAGAAAGGATAGTTTTCATACATATTTAAGACTCTTGGTATACCGACGGTTCCTCTTGGAGCTTCATCTGATGTAAGTGATTCATAATTAAATATCTTATTAAGTTTATATTCGAAGAGGTTAGGAATATTTTCTTTGTTTTTCTGTTTGCCTATACCACGTTCACATCTGTTACCTGTTATAAACTGTCGTCCACCTGTGAATTTATTAATTGTAAGGAGACAACTGTTAGTACATCCTTTACAACGAGCCATAGAAGTAGAGTATTCTAATGAATTAATCTTATTGATTGATAACATTGTAGTTTCTTTAGATTCATCATATCTTTCGCGGGCAACCAAAGCAGCACCGAAAGCACCCATAATACCTGCAATGTCAGGCCTTACGGCATTACAGCCTGAAATCTTTTCAAAACTTCTAAGGACGGCATCATTATAGAATGTACCACCCTGAACTACGACTTTACTTCCTAAATCCTTAGGATCAGTAATTTTAATAACTTTGTAAAGAGCATTCTTTATAACTGAATATGCAAGACCGGCAGAGATATCTGAAACTTCAGAACCTTCTTTCTGTGCCTGTTTAACATTGGAATTCATAAATACTGTACATCTTGTACCTAAGTCAACTGGGTTCTTTGCAAATAACGCCTCTTTTGCAAAGTCAATTACACTGTAATTAAGAGATTTTGCAAATGTTTCAATGAATGAACCACAACCTGAAGAACAAGCTTCGTTAAGCTGAACACTGTCAACTGTCTTATTCTTGATTCTGATACATTTCATATCCTGTCCACCGATATCTAATATACAGTCAACATCTGGTTCAAAGAATGATGCGGCATAGAAGTGGGAAACAGTTTCAACTTCGCCCTCATCAAGCATAAGTGCAGCTTTAATCAATGCTTCACCATAACCTGTTGAACAGGAATATACGATTTTAGCACTATCAGGAATAATACTGTAGATTTCCTTAATTGCCTTAATAGTTGTCGCAAGCGGACTTCCATTGTTATTACTGTAAAATGAATACAATAAAGTTCCGTCCTCGCCGACTAAGGCAACTTTAGTTGTAGTTGAACCTGCATCGACACCTAAGAAGCAGTCACCTTCATAGTCTTTAAGGTCCATAGATGCAACTTTATGTTCATTATGACGTTTTACAAATTCATCATATTCTTCCTGGGAAGCAAAAAGAGGATCCATACGTTTGATTTCGAATTCCATCTTAATGCCGTTAGATAGTTTCTCAATCATTTCGGTAAGTGAAACGGACATATTCTCTTTATAATTTAATGCAGCACCTGTTGCAGCAAATAGATGCGAATGTTCAGGTGCAATAATGTGTTCATCTGTAAGATTCAATGTTCTTATAAATGCAGCACGAAGCTCTGATAAGAAGTGAAGAGGACCACCAAGAAATGCAACATTTCCTCTAATTGGTTTACCACATGCAAGACCACTGATTGTCTGGTTAACAACAGCCTGGAATATTGATGCTGATAAATCTTCCTTTGTAGCACCTTCATTTATAAGAGGCTGGATATCAGTCTTTGCAAATACACCACAACGTGCAGCAATAGGATAAATTGCTTTATAATCCTTGGCATATTCATTTAATCCCGTAGCATCAGTCTGTAATAATGATGCCATCTGATCAATGAATGAACCTGTTCCACCGGCACATATACCATTCATTCTCTGCTCAACACCACCAGTGAAATAGATGATTTTAGCATCTTCTCCACCGAGCTCAATAGCTACATCTGTCTGTGGAGCATAGTCATTTAAGGCTGTAGAAACAGCTACAACTTCCTGTACAAATGGAATATTAAGGTGTTTTGAAAGTGTAAGTCCACCAGAACCTGTAATCATTGGATGCACTTCTATTTCGCCAGTAATTTCTTTGCATTTCGAAAGTAATTTAGCAAGTGTGTCCTGAATGTTTGCAAAATGTCTCTCATAATCAGAGAAGATAATTTCGTTTTTAGAATTAAGTACGGCAATTTTGACAGTAGTAGAGCCAATGTCGATACCTAAAGAATATAATTCGCTCATAAAGCACCTCATTTATTTTCATTTCGATTATAATCACATAATAATTCTAAAATTATTATTTAACGGTCTGGTTATGTATATTTATGGATAAATGCGTTAAAGATAAAATTTATCTATAAGGAAAAATAAAAATTGTTTCCTATTAAAATATGCATTAACTAGCCTGAAAAATTATAAACTATATTTCTACAAATTTCAACTAAAAACATTATAAATAAATCAGGTATTAAATATAAAAATAATTGAAAGAAAATCCATATATACAGTATATAGCGGAAACTCAAAATATTTGACAAATAATTATTATATAACTATAATAGTTGATTATAGTGTGAAAAGGAGATTGTGACTTGAAATTTTTTGATAAATTAGAACGAAAATATGGAAAATATGCTATCAGAAATCTAATGAAATATATTATTGTTCTGTACATTATCGGTTGGGCAATAGAGATAATCAATCAGGATTTCTATAATGACATCTTAGCCTTGAATATTGGAGATGTGCTGCATGGAGAAGTCTGGAGACTTGTAACATTTATAATTATGCCGCCGCAGGACACATCATATTTATTTATGATTTTCTCACTCTATCTGTATTATGTACTTGGCACTAATTTAGAGAGAGTATGGGGTGCGTTTAAGTTTAATGTATATTTTTTTATGGGAGTAATATTCCATATAATTGCGGCATTTATAATTTATTTTATCTGGGGCATTTCCTGGCCACTTACAACTTATTATCTTAATATGTCGCTTTTCTTTGCATTTGCAAGTGTTTATCCGGATATGGAGCTTTTATTGTTCTTCATACTTCCGATAAAGATAAAGTGGTTAGCAATAATAGATGGTGTATACTTTGGAGCAACCATATTCTTTGGTTTCTTTATTAAATATTTACCAGCGACAACACAGCTTAGCTTATTGAAAGTATTGCTTAACCTTGGAATAGTACCGTTACCACAGATTGCAGTGGCGGCACTCGTATCTCTTTTGAACTTCGTGGTATTCTTTTTTATGACAAGAAATTACAAGCGCGTATCGCCTAAAGAGATTCATAGAAGAAATTCATATCGTAAACAGGTCGTACATTCAAGGTCACAGGCATCTGTTCACAAATGCGATATTTGTGGAAGAACAAGTACTGATTATCCTGAATTATCATTCAGATATTGCTCAAAATGTGCAGGTAATCATGAATATTGTCAGGACCATCTGTTTACACATGAACATATAAAGTAGCAGATAAATAATAGCAGAATGGAGAAAAAAATATGGAAAAGAAACCTTTTGTAACACTTGAACAGCTTAAAGAAATCGATAAGACATACAAGACACCTTATCATTTATACGACGAAAAAGGTATAAGAGAAAATGCACTTCGTTTGAAAGATGCTTTTTCTTGGAATAAAGGATTTAGAGAATATTTCGCAGTTAAGGCGACTCCTAATCCATATATTATCAAAATATTACAGGAATGTGGTTGCGGTGTTGACTGTTCATCACTTACAGAACTTATGATGTCTGAAAAATTAGGCTTCAGAGGTAATGATATAATGTTTTCATCAAATGATACACCTGCTGAAGAATTTGCGCTTGCAAGAAAATTAGATGCACAGATTAACCTTGATGATATAACACATATTGATTTCTTAAATAATATATGTGGTATACCTGAAACAATCTGCTGTAGATTTAATCCGGGTGGAGTATTTAAGATAAGTACATCAATTATGGATAATCCGGGCGATGCAAAATACGGCTTTACAAAACCACAGATAATAGAGGGATATAAGAGATTAAAAGAAATGGGTGCCAAGAGATTCGGTATTCATTCATTCCTTGCAAGTAACACTGTAACGAATGAATATTATCCAACACTTGCGAAAATCTTATTTGAGACAGTAGTAGAAATTAAGGAGAAAACAGGTGTACAGATTTCGTTTGTTAATTTATCAGGCGGCGTTGGTATACCATATACACCAGACCAGGAACCAAATGACATTTATAAAATATCTGAGGGCGTAAAGAAAGCATATGATGAAATTTTAGTTCCTGCAGGTATAGATGTAGCTATTTATACAGAATTAGGAAGATATATGTTAGGACCTTATGGTTGCCTTGTTACAAAAGCAATTCATGAGAAACATACGCATAAAGAATATATTGGTGTAGATGCTTGTGCTGTTAACCTTATGAGACCTGCAATGTATGGAGCATATCATCATATTACTGTAATGGGCAAAGAGAATGAGCCTTGCGACCACAAATATGATATCACAGGTTCGCTTTGTGAAAACAATGATAAATTTGCAATTGATAGAATGTTACCAAAGATTGATATGGGCGATTTCCTTGTTATTCATGATACAGGTGCTCATGGTTTTGCAATGGGATATAATTACAATGGTAAATTAAAATCAGCAGAATTATTACTTAAGGAAGACGGAAGCGTTCAGATGATAAGACGTGCTGAAACACCAAAGGATTACTTTGCAACATTTGATTTTTCGGATATTTTAAAGTAAGTTGTAAATGATTTTAGTCTTATAATTTTATGAATGTTCACTAAATATTCATTTAAGTTGAGATGTCCGTCTATGACACACGCGTTCATATTAATTTATCTAGTACGTGTAAATCAAGTGTGTGGCATAGACGTAACATCACTTTAAGTATCATATATGCTATGAATACCGATAATTTAAAGAGTCGAAAATATAGTAGGGTAGATATTTATGGAATATAAATAAATATTGCTAAATAATATAAAAGCAGTAAAGAATACAGAGACATATATTTTTAATT
>NZ_JAOQJN010000004.1:266348-397337 GCF_025567085.1 Bovifimicola ammoniilytica
TCAAATAATTAAGCTCTTTCAACAAAGCCTGATTTTAAGCATGAAGTACAAACATACATCTTTTTAGCTGCTCCGTTAAGGTTAACCTTTACAGATTTAACGTTTGATTTCCACATTTTACTTGTTTTTCTATTTGAGTGACTAACTGCGTTTCCGAAGTGAGCACCTTTATTACAAATTTCACATTTTGCCATTCCTAAGCACCTCCTTAAGCGTACATTTGGTCTTTTAGACCTAACACGAATGATATTTTAACAGATTAGCAATAAATATGCAAGCATTTTTTGAATTTTGTACTTTATTTTTTGAAAAAAGATGATATAATATCACCATAACATTAAATTAGGTTTTTACGCATATTTGCAATTTCCTAATTTATACTTGATTGTTATTAAATTCATTTTCATACATTTTATGCATGTATGAGGAACGGAGGAAGTATGAAAGGTAAATTAAATTCCAATCTTGGAGATGTTTATATTGATAACGCAGTTATTGCTAAATGTGCAGGTACAATTGCAATAGAGTGTTTTGGTATCGTTGGGATGGCAACTGTCAGTGTAGCTGATGGTATTGTTAAATTAGTTAAACGTGAAAATCTTGCTAAAGGAATTAATGTAGAAGTAGATGAAGATAATAATCTTACTATTGATTTTCATGTAATAGTTGCATATGGAGTCAGTATTTCAGCAGTTGCTGATAATCTTGTGTCAAATGTAAAATATCAGGTAGAAGAAATTACCGGCCTTTCCGTTAAGAAGATTAATATCTTTGTAGAAGGCGTACGTGTAATAGACTAATCTTAAGGAGGATTTTAATTGTGGTAACAAGTATAGATGGAAAGACTTTGCAGAAAATGTTTTTAGCAGGTGCTAAGAATCTTGAAGCAAAGAAAGAATGGATTAATGAGTTAAATGTATTCCCTGTTCCAGATGGTGATACAGGAACGAATATGACATTAACGATAATGTCTGCTGCAAAAGAAGTTAGCGGAATAGATAATCCAACAATGGAGACATTAGCTAAGGCTATTTCTTCGGGTTCCTTAAGAGGTGCGCGTGGTAACTCAGGTGTTATTCTTTCACAGCTTTTCAGAGGATTTACAAAAGAGATTAAAGCTTTTGAAACTATTGATGCAGTAGTTTTGGCAAATGCATGTGAACGTGCAGTTGAGACAGCATATAAAGCCGTTATGAAGCCTAAGGAGGGAACAATCCTTACAGTTGCAAAAGGTATGGCTGAAAAAGCAAAAGAAGTTGTTCTTGAAACAGATGACCTTGAATATATGATTGATGAGATAATCAAACATGGTGATTATGTACTCAGCCAGACACCAGAGATGCTTCCAGTATTAAAACAGGCAGGTGTTGTTGATTCAGGTGGACAGGGACTTATGCAGGTTATAAAAGGTGCATATGATGCATTTATGGGTAAGGAAATTGACTTATCTACTATAGAGGGTACACCTGCAAAAGCAGCAGCAACAAATGAAGTTCCTGAAACTTATGATATTAAGTACGGATATTGTACTGAATTCATTATTATGCTTGAGAAAGAGTATAATATGGAGAAAGAACACGAGTTCAAAGCATATTTAGAGTCAATTGGTGATTCTATTGTTTTAGTTTCTGATGATGACATTGTAAAGGTTCATGTACATACCAATGATCCTGGTCTTGCAATTCAGAAAGCTTTAACATTTGGTTCTTTAACTAAGATGAAAATTGATAATATGCGCGAAGAACATCAGGAAAAATTAATCAAAGATGCCGAGAAATTAGCAGCTAAACAGAAAGATGAAGAAGTCAAGAAGGCAGACGAACCAAGAAAACCAGTTGGATTTATAGCAGTTTCAATTGGTGAGGGAATGAATGAGATTCTTTCAGGACTTGGAGTTGATGAGATTATCGAGGGCGGTCAGACCATGAACCCAAGCACAGAAGATGTTCTTAATGCGATTGATAAGGTAAATGCAGATACAATATTTGTATTACCTAATAATAAGAATATTATACTTGCTGCAGAACAGGCAAGAAATTTAACAGAAGACAAGGAAATTATAGTTATCCCATCTAAGACAGTTCCACAGGGTATTACAGCTATTATTAACTATGTTCAGGATACTGATTCTAAGACAAATGCTGAAAAAATGATTGAAGAGATGTCTAAGGTTAAGACTGGTTCAGTAACTTATGCTGTAAGAGATACTGTAATTGATGATAAAGAGATCAAAGAAAATGACATAATGGGTATTGGTGATAATGGTATTATTTCTGTAGGTACAGATTTATTTAAGACTACAGTTGATATGGTATCTAATTTGGTAGATGACGATTCGGAGATAATAAGCATTTACTATGGTGCAGATGTAGATGAAGAAGCAGCTAATGAGCTTAGCGAGAAAATCGAAAGTCTGTATCCGGATGTTGAAGTCGATTTGAATTGTGGCGGACAGCCAATATATTATTATATTATTTCAGTAGAATAAGATTATGATAATTGGATAACTTGAATTTAAAATAAATAATATAAAATAAACAGAGGTCATATATTTTAATTTTCTAAAAATAGAGAAAATATAATATATGACCTTTTAATTTAGAATTATAGAGAACTATACAGACTAGAAATATACGACAAAGTGTGTTGGTTAAAACAGAACTATAGAATAGAAATTATTTACTGAGTAATGAGTCTATATAAATATTTCTTATAATAGTCACTGGTAAAATGTATTCCATCTGTTGTAGATTCAGATTTAAGAAAACCATTTTCATCAATGAAATAACTGTTTAAATCTATGTATGTGGTATCTGTCTCTGAACACATATTTCGAATCTTATTATTAAATAAATCGATTCGTTCATTATTTTCTGATTCGTTATTAACTTTTGCATCAGAAGAGATATGAAAAATTGCCATTATATTAATATGTGATTCGGGACTGATTTCTTTGATTTTATTAATTAATACTTTATATTTTTCTATAAATGTATCTTCATATTTCCAACCTAATTCATTATAACCAATGGATAAGTATATATTATCATATTTATATTTGCTTATGGCTTCATATAGTCCCAGATTCTCTCCGTTAATGAAGAATGTATCTTCTGTAAGCTTATCAATGGTGATTCCGACATCACAACAAAATGATGCGAATTTAGATGCTCCGGTGAACCTTCTGATGCCATCAGTTCTTGAATCACCGACAAATAATGAGTTATTGAGATGTTTAGAAACATTATCATCAGCCAAAACATTATCAAGATTAGAATAATTATCATCAGCTAAATAATTACTATCAGAACCATTGGAACTAATATCAGTTTTATTGCCGGAATTTGTATTTCTATTATTAACAGGATTAGTAGAATTAACATTATCAGAGCTATCTAAATCTGAATTATTATTAGAATTATTTGCATCTGGATTAGAAGTGTTATTTATTATATTACCATTGATGGGGTTAGAATTATTCTCAAATCTAACCAGACGGTTATCTGGAATATTTAATCTGATTATTATTACAATCAGAAATATTACAGCTATAAATAATAAAAATATTGTCAGTAATAATTTTTTTCCATTATTCAATGTTATATCTTACCTTTCGCATAAATTAAATACGTGATATAATGGCACAAAGATAACAAGTGATGTGAAATCATTGTGTATGTTACTATTATATAATTGCAATGATAAGAATGCAAGGAGGATTCTTAATGGAATTAACAAAAATAAAGGGTGTAGGTGAGAAAACTGTTGCACTTTTAAATAAATTAGGAATTAATGATTCGGATGAGTTGCTAAGGTACTATCCTAGAAATTATGATATATATGAGAAACCGATATTGATTGAGGATATAGATAATAAATTAATCGTTGCCATAGATGGTGTGGTCACTAAGAATATAGAGATAAAACATATGAAGAATCTTACCGTGGTTACGACAAATATTAAAGATGCTAATAATAAAATGATTAAAGTAACATGGTTTAATATGCCTTTTCTGAGGTCAACAATAAAATATTCGATGAGATTTATATTCAGAGGCAGAATTAACAGAGTAAATGGTATTCCTGTAATGGAGCAGCCTGAGATATTTACTATGGCGAAATATGAAGAGAAGCTTAATTCGATGCAGCCACTTTATGGACTTACTAAAGGCATTACAAATAACCAGATTTCAAAGATTATAAATAATCTTTTAGAGGTTAAAACTATAACAGATTATTTATCTGATGATTACAAGGCAAAGTATGATTTGTGTGATATGGATTATGCAATCAGAAATATACATTTTCCAAAAGATTTTGAATGTATGGCAGCAGCTAGAAAACGTCTTGTATTTGATGAATTTTTTGCGTTTATATATAAGATGAAGATGTTAAAGGCAAAAGAGATTCAGGTAGTAAACCAATATATAATTAATAATTTTCAGATGTCAGACAGTATCATTGAAAAGCTGCCATATAGCCTTACATCTGCACAGAGAAAAGTAATTAATGAAATACGAAGTGACATTTCAGGGGAATATGTAATGCAGAGACTTATACAAGGTGATGTAGGCTCAGGTAAGACGATAGTGGCATTTTTGACGATGATTGATTTTGCAGCGGCAGGTTTACAGTCAGTAATTATGGCACCGACAGAGGTGCTTGCAAGTCAACATTATGAAGATATGATTAATTTATTAGAAGAAAATGATTTGGATTACAAAGTTGTATTGCTTACAGGTTCACTTACTGCCAAGCAGAAACATATTGCCTATGATATGATTGAATCAGGTGAGGCTAGACTAATTATAGGTACACATGCAGCATTTCAGGAAAAAGTAGTCTATAATAATCTTTCACTGGTAGTTATAGACGAACAGCATAGATTTGGTGTGGTACAACGATCTTTGCTTATGGAAAAAGGATTAAAACCTCATGTGATGGTAATGAGTGCGACACCGATACCAAGAACACTTGCAATTATTCTATATGGGGATATGGATATTTCCGTTATCGATGAACTCCCCGCTAACAGACTATCGATAAAAAACTGTGTTGTAACTAAGGAATATCGCCCGAATGCATACAGATTTATTGAGAAAGAGGTACATTCAGGCAGACAGGCATATATAATATGTCCGATGGTAGAGGAAAGTGATACCTTAGAAGCTGAAAATGTAATAGATTATGCTGATAATTTATCTAAGATATTGCCGGATGATATTAAGGTTTCATATCTGCATGGTAAAATGAAGTCAGATTTGAAAAATGAAATTATCAGTAAATTCGAGAAAAATGAGATAAATGTCTTAGTATCGACAACTGTAATAGAGGTAGGAATTAATGTGCCGAATGCAACGATAATGATGGTCGAAAATGCAGAAAGGTTTGGTCTGTCTGCATTGCATCAGTTAAGAGGTCGTGTGGGACGAGGAAAATACCAGTCTTATTGTATATTTGTAAGCGCTTCGCAGAATAAAGAGAAACTTGATAAGCTAAATATTTTAAATAAATCTAATGATGGATTCTATATTGCTTCTGAGGACCTCAAACTAAGAGGACCGGGCGATTTCTTTGGAATACGCCAAAGTGGAGATATCGGTTTTGAAATTGCTGATATTTATACAGATGCTAAAATTTTAAAAAATGCCGAAAAGGCTGTGGATGAATTTATTAATGATGGATATGAATTTATTGACAAAAAAATTAATGATGATATAGTAATATATTAATTGATGAATATGATATATAGAAAGGATAAATGTACAGTCAGATTCATATGAAGATATATGATTGTACAAGGTATTTGTATGAATATAGTTGTTTTATGTGCAGGAACAAGTACAGAAAGAGAAGTATCCATTGTTACTGGTAAGATGGTGTGTGATGCACTTAGAGAAAAAGGACATAACGCAAGAGTATTAGATGTTTTCTTTGGAACATATAAAAATGATAAAGTTAATAAAGATAATTTCTTCTCAGGAGAATATGATTTAGATAGAGAAATAGAACACATTTCCTCGCTTAATAGTGAAGTTACGGAAATGAAGAGCAGTAGAAGGAGATTTTTCGGGGATAATGTACTTGATATATGTATGAGTGCAGATGTTGTATTTATGGCTCTTCATGGTGCAAACGGAGAAGATGGAAAAGTTCAGGCAACACTTGATTTATGTGGCGTTAAATATACAGGCACAGGATATTTAGGAAGTGCACTTGCAATGGATAAAGGAATGACAAAACAGTTATTTGTATACAATAATGTTCCTACACCTAAGGGAATTCTTTTATCTAAAAATGATAATAATAATTATGTGGAGAAATTAAAGAAAGCTGAAATTGCATTCCCATGCGTTGTTAAGCCTTGTTGTGGAGGCTCAAGTATCGGTGTTTCGATATCAAATAGTGAAGAAGAATTTTTAAAAGCACTAGAAGAAGCATTTTCGTTTGAAGATAATGTTGTTGTGGAAGAATATATTAAGGGCAGAGAATTCTCAATTGGTGTAATAGGTGGCAAGGCACTTCCTATTATTGAAATTATTCCTTTAGAGGGATTTTATGATTATAAGAATAAATATCAGCCTGGAATGACTAAAGATGTATGCCCGGCACAAATTAGTGCAGAATTAACTGAAAAAATGCAGGCTGAAGCAGTACATGCAAGCAAGGTTCTTAATCTGGATGCATATAGTAGAATAGATTTCTTAAGTGATGATAATGATAATATATATTGCTTAGAGGCAAATACTTTACCAGGAATGACACCAACAAGCCTTCTTCCACAGGAGGCAGCAGCTATTGGAATCAGCTTTCCTGATTTATGTGAGAAATTGATTAAAGAGAGTGATAGATAGAACACTTGGAAATGGAGTTAGTATGAGAAACCTTACATTAGAAAATGTTGCTAAAGCATGTAATGGAAGATTGTTCTGTGATTCAGAAGAATTATCTAAAAGAGAAGTGAGTGATATAGTTACGGATAATAGAAAAGTTACGAAAGATTCATTATTTGTAGCGATAAAAGGTGCACGAGTTGATGGACACAGTTTCATTAATTCAGCTTATGAAGCAGGTGCATTGTGTGTAATATCTGAACGGAAATTAGATATCGATAAACCATATATATTAGTCGAAAGCTCATTAGTTGCCATAAAAAATATTGCGAAATTCTACCGCAAGGGCTTAGATATTAAAGTTGTCGGAATAACGGGAAGTGTTGGTAAAACAAGCACTAAAGAGATGATATATTCAGTTTTATCTGAAAAATATAATGTATTAAAAACAGAAGGAAACTTTAATAATGAACTAGGACTTCCTCTCACAATTTTCAGGATAAGAGAAGAACATGAGATTGCTGTACTTGAAATGGGAATCAGTGATTTTGGCGAAATGACAAGACTTTCTGAAATTGCACAGCCTGATGTGGCTGTAATTACTAACATTGGTTTATGCCATTTAGAGAATCTCAAAACCAGAGACGGAATACTTAAAGCCAAGACAGAGATGTTTAAAAATATTTCTGAAGATGCATCAATAGTATTAAATGGTGATGACGATAAATTAAGTACAATTTCTGAATATAATGGTATAAAACCATATTTTTACGGTATTGATAATAAAGAGAGCAAAATATATGCAGACAATATCGAAAATTTTGGAATAAAAGGAATAAAATGCGATATCCACTACAAAGATTCTACTATAAATGCATTGATTAATATACCGGGTAAACATATGGTCTATAATGCACTTGCAGCCGTATGTGTCGGTAAAATATTTGGACTTAAAGATAATGAGATAGAAAGTGGAATAGAAAAATTAAAACCTGTATCAGGACGAAATAATATATTAGAATTAGATGGAATAACTGTAATAGATGACTGTTATAATGCTAATCCTGTATCAATGCGTGCAAGTATCGATGTACTTAATTATGCGACAGGCAGAAAAGTTGCAATCCTTGGTGATATGGGAGAATTAGGTGCTAATGAAGATAAAATGCATAAGGAAATCGGAGATTATATCATTAATACTGACATAGACGTAGTAGTATTAGCCGGTAAATTAATGAATAATGCATTTTTAGAGTTAGAGAAACAACATTTTGACAGAAAAATCTATTATTTTGATAAATTAGATGATTTAGTTTCTGAATTACCACGCATAATCAAAAAAGATGATACCATTTTAGTAAAGGCTTCCCATTTTATGAACTTTGTTAAAATAGTAGAGTATTTCAAAGAAAACTGGTAAGTTTAAGCAAATTACTAAAACTTACCAGTTTATATTTGAAATACCTCCACATAATATTACTGTAACATCAAAACCAGTAAAATATATGGAGGTTTAATTATGAATAACACAAGTTCAAACAAAACATCAGTACCAGAAGCAAAAAGTGCTATGAACAAATTCAAAATGGAAGTAGCAAATGAAATTGGTGTTCCTTTGTCAGATGGTTATAATGGTAATCTTACTTCCGCACAGAATGGTTCAGTAGGTGGATATATGGTTAAAAAGATGATTGAAGCACAGGAAAGAGAAATGGCTTCAAGAGGATAATTTAATCTAATCTATCTGAATTGATGTTAAGAGGGCTACCTGTTAAAGGGTAGTCCTCTCAGTGTTTACGGCTTATATTTTTGATAATGTCATTTACATAAGTATATAATTCTGATAAATTATTTGGATTATTATCAAAATTACTATTGGAATTGTCGTTAGCATTAACATTAGTAGTATTGCCGATATTATTGTTATTATTATTAATTATGTTATAAAAATCATTTATTTCAAAATAAAATTCCTTGGAATTAGACTCTTCTTTAAAAGCCGGTTTAAATATTTCCGAAAATTCTCTAGCGAAAACTCCGGTTTTCTTAGTATAGCAATTGTCTTTTTTAGCTTTGGTTCTATGTCCTTTATCCACAAACTGGGCAACTGATTTATGTATTGCCATATCTTCGTCAGGAAGATAATAATAGTCTTTATAATTTGTATAAAAATATTTAAGACATTTTTCTTCTAAAGGTATAAGAATTTTAAGTATATCATTGCCGGCACTTATATAAATATTGTCTTTTCTTATGGAAAAAGGAACTTTTAGGCGGTTATTAAGGTGGCAGTTTATTATAAGATTTTCGTTACATTCATAATCTGTAATGGTATAATCACCCTTTATAATGCTTACATATGACAAAATATCACAGATTTTTACCAGACCATATATATCATCGTAATTATGCAGGAGAAGAAGTTCTAAATAATCTTTAGTTGGTCTCTTTAAATAATCATAATAAATCTGAATCAGTCGTCCACCATCATATTCATCATCTCTTTGAATCTTAAGAAAGAGTTCTAAAGATTTCTGCTTAAGATTATCAAGTCCGAAGAAGAAACGGTAACTAAATACCTCTTTATAAATATCATATGAGATAAAATTATCAAAACTAAACTGTAATTCATAGAATTCCGCCTTGGCTTCAATAAAAGGAATATCAAAAGAATTTCCATTATAATTAATTACTACATCAAAATCTTTAATAAATGTTATAAATTCTGAAATAATTTCCTGTTCAGAATGTCCGTCATCATCAAACCATTGTATTGATTTAAGAGAATGATTATCGTAGTATACGACACCTATTAAATATATCGTATTTTTTAATCTGCTAAAACCTGTGGTTTCAATATCGAAAAAGCATATTCTTTTATTACCAAAATGTTGTTGTATATCATATAATATTTTTATTTGGGATGTATCTTTTCTCGTAATCATATTAAGTCTCCATTTCTGACACTTTAATACATATAAAATATCATATATTAAATTTGCTAACAAGATGTATTTTAAAGTTGTATTTTATGCTAAATTATATTAAAATTATATAATGATTTAAAACTAGAAAAGAGGGATTTCAAATGTCGTTATTAACGTTCAAAGGTGGTATTCATCCTTACGAGGGCAAAGAATTGTCAAAGGATAAAGCCATTGTTGAATATTTTCCAAAGGGCGATGTAGCCATATCTATGTCACAGCATATAGGAGCACCTGCAAAGCCTGTTGTAAATGTGGGGGATTATGTACTGACAGGGCAACTGATAGGCGAGGCATCAGGGTTTATTTCTGCAAATGTCCATTCATCAGTTTCAGGAAAAGTTAAAGCTATTGAGCCTAGAATGCTAGTAAATGGAAGTAAGGCTACTTGTATAATTATAGAAAATGATGGCAAGTTCGATGAAGTTGAATTCGAAAAGCCAAAGAGTTTAGAAGAATTAAGCAAGGAAGAGATAGTAGAACTTGTTAAAAAAGCAGGTATCGTAGGTATGGGTGGTGCAGGATTCCCCACTAATGTTAAGTTATCTCCGAAAGAACCTGATAAAATTGACTATGTTATAGTAAATGGTGCAGAATGTGAGCCATATCTTACATCGGATTATCGAAGACTTATAGAAGAACCAGAGGTTGTCATAGTTGGCCTTAAGGTTATGCTTAAATTATTTGACAATGCTAAGGGAATTATTGCTGTAGAAGATAATAAACTTGATGCAATAGCTAAATTAAAAGAACTTGTTAAGTCAGAAGATAGAATAGAGATTAAGACCTTGTATACAAAATATCCTCAAGGGGCAGAAAGAATGTTAATCAACGCAGTAACCGGAAGAAAGATTAATTCATCAATGCTTCCGGCTGATGCTGGATGTGTAGTTGATAATGTCGATACAGTATTTGCCATAAAATCTGCCGTAATTGATGGCAGACCGCTTATTAAGAGGGTTATAACAGTTACCGGTGATGCGATTAATGAACCACATAACTTCTTAGTAAGAACAGGTACAAATCACAGTGAATTAATAGATGCGGCAGGCGGCTTTAAAGAAGAACCAGAGAAGATTATTTCAGGCGGTCCTATGATGGGAATGGCTATAAGTACAATAGATGTTCCGGTAACTAAGACTTCTTCAGCATTATTATGCTACGTAAAAGATCCGTTGTCCAAAGTAAAAGAGACAAATTGTATAAATTGTGGCAGATGTGTAAGTGTCTGTCCAGGCAGGATTATTCCTACAAGACTGGCTGAATTCTCTGAACGCGGAGATATGGAGAACTTTGTTAAATATAATGGATTAGAATGCTGCGAATGTGGCTGCTGCTCTTATATATGTCCTGCTAAGAGAAATCTTACCCAGGCAATAAAGAGTATGCGTAAACAGGTATTGGCAAGTAAGAAAAAATAGAACAGAGGTGTTAAACTTGAAAGAAATGCTTAATGTATCATCAAATCCCCATGTCAGGGACAATACAACGACATCGGGAATAATGCTTGACGTATTAATTGCATTAATACCTGCAAGCATGTTTGGTATTTTTAATTTTGGCTACAGGGCATTAGCAGTAATAGTAGTTACTGTTTTAGCTGCAGTGGCTACAGAAGCGATTTATGAGAAAGCAATGAAACGAAAACTAACAATAGGTGATTTAAGTGCTGCCGTAACAGGACTTTTACTTGCACTTAATTTACCATCTACAATCCCTTTATGGATAGCTGCATTAGGTGCAATATTTGCAATATTGGTTATAAAGCAGTTATTTGGAGGTCTTGGACAGAACTTTATGAATCCGGCTCTTGGTGCAAGATGCTTTTTATTACTTTCATTTACGGGACAAATGACTAAGTTCACACTTGACGGAGTGACAACAGCTACACCACTTTACAATATTAAAAATGGTGGAAGTTATGATGTATTAAAGATGTTTATCGGAAATACTGCAGGTACTATTGGAGAGACATCCACACTAGCGATACTTATCGGTGCATGTTATCTTTTGGTAAAACGTATTATTGATTTTAAGATACCTGTATTTTATATTGGTACATTTACTATATTTGCAATGATTTATACAGTCTGTCATGGTGGTCTGGATATGCAATTTGTGGCAGCACAGTTATGTGGCGGAGGACTTATGTTAGGTGCATGGTTTATGGCAACTGACTATGTAACTTCACCGATTACTCCAAAGGGTAAAATAGTCTACGGAATCTGTCTTGGTCTTTTGACAGGAGCATTCAGATTACTTGCTACGGCAAATGCAGCACCTGAAGGAGTATCGTATGCAATTATATTCTGTAATCTGTTAGTTCCATTGATTGAAAAAGCTACATTTCCTAAAGCATTTGGAAAGGAGGCTTCAAAATAATGAAAGAAATTATGTTAAATTCTCTTAAATTATTCCTGATTACATTGATTGCAGGTCTGCTTCTCGGAACGGTGTATGAGATAACTAAGGAGCCGAGAAAGAAGCAGGAAGAGAAAACTAAGCAGACAGCATATGAAAAGGTATTTGAGGCAGCAGATTCATTTGAAGAGATGGATTATGATAAGAAAGAATTAGAGACATATATCTCTGATAATGGATATAAACCATCAATCGCTTATATTGACGGAATAGTTAAGGCATTAGATGGCGACAAAAATGTTGTCGGATACGTAATTACCGTAACAGATAAAGAAGGTTATGGCGGAAATATCCAGTTTACAATAGGCATTCAGAGTGATGGTACAATTAACGGAGTATCATTTTTATCTATTGAAGAAACTGCAGGTGTTGGTATGAAAGCAAAAGAGAATAAATTCAAGAGCCAGTTCGAGGGCAGAAAAGTTGATTCTTTTGAATATACCAAGAATGGAGCAACTGCTGATAATCAGATAGATGCAATCAGCGGAGCTACAATTACGACTAATGCAGTAACTAACGGAGTAAATACCGGAATTTTAGCATACAAATTTGTGATGGAGGCGAATTAAATGAATAAATGTTTAGAACGTCTATATAATGGAATTATAAAAGAAAATCCTACATTTGTTCTTATGTTAGGTATGTGTCCTACGCTTGCTGTTACATCATCATTACAGAACGGCTTTGGAATGGGTATGACAACCATGGTGGTTTTAACAGCATCGAATGCAATAATAGCTTTACTTAGAAATGTTATTCCTGATAAAGTCAGAATGCCTGCATTTATTGTTATTGTTGCGAGTTTTGTTACGATAGTACAGTTCTTATTACAGGCGTATCTGCCTGCACTTAATACATCATTAGGAATATATATTCCTTTAATAGTTGTTAACTGCATTATCTTAGGAAGAGCTGAAGCATATGCTTCTAAGAATCCTGTATTGCCATCAATATTTGACGGAATAGGAATGGGACTCGGATTTACATTTGGATTATCTTGTCTTGGCTTTTTCAGGGAATTAATCGGCTCAGGAACGATCTTAGGCAACAGGGTTATTCCGGAAAATTATAATATAAAGATAATAGCTTTAGCACCGGGAGCATTCTTCGTTCTTGCAACATTAGTTGCTATCCAGAATAAAATAAGAATTGCCCATGGAAAGAAACCAAAAGAAATGAAATGTTGTTCAGACTGTTCAAATTGTAATAAGCAATGTGATGACAGGACTGACGAAGTAGTAAAGGAGGCTTAATCACATGAAATCATTACTTATAATTGCCATTGCGGCAGCACTTGTAAACAATGTTGTATTAAGTCAGTTCTTAGGACTATGTCCATTCTTAGGAGTTTCTAAAAAAGTCAAAACTGCCGGAGGAATGGGTGCAGCGGTAATATTTGTAATCACTATATCATCATTGCTTACAAGTATTATTTATAAATGCATTTTAGTACCATCGAAGATGACCTACTTAAATACAATCGTATTTATATTAGTTATAGCTGCATTAGTACAGTTCGTGGAAATGGTACTTAAGAAATTAAGTCCCTCACTATACGAGGCACTTGGTGTATATCTGCCACTGATTACAACTAACTGTGCAGTTTTAGGTGTTGCATTATTAAATGTACAGAATAGTTATGGAATACTTGAAAGTGTTATAAATGGTTTTGGAACTGCCGTAGGTTTTACGGTTTCCATTGTTATTATGGCAGGAATCAGAGAAAAAATAGAATATAACGATGTATCGCCGGCATTAAAAGGAATGCCTATTGTACTTATAACAGCAGGACTTATGGCGATAGCTTTCTCTGGTTTTTCCGGTTTGTTATAATTATAATAAAAGATTCTGGCACAATGACACCTGAATTAAGATTGAGAGGAATTTCAAATGAACATAACAGGAATAATAATTGCCACCTGTCTAGTAGGCGGCACAGGATTAATAATTGGATTACTTCTTGGCTTTGCAGGCAAGGCTTTTGAAGTAAAAACAGATGAAAAAGAAATAGCAATAAGAGAAGCACTTCCGGGTAATAACTGTGGTGGCTGCGGATATGCAGGCTGTGATGCTCTGGCTAAAGCAATTGCTAATGGCGAAGCTATAGCATCGGCCTGTCCTGTAGGTGGTGCTATAGTCGCTGCAAAGATTGCTGAAATAATAGGCAGTGAAGTTGAAGTTACTAAAAATGTAGCATTTGTAAAATGTAGTGGAACCTGTGAGAAAGCAGGTAATAAGTTCAATTATTATGGTAACGAAGACTGTAAACAGGCTGCACTTTCAACAGGTGGCGGACCAAAGGCGTGTACATTTGGCTGTATGGGTTTTGGTTCGTGCGTTAAAGTCTGTGAATTCGATGCTATACATATAGAAAATGGTATAGCAGTAGTTGACAGAGAAAAATGCGTTGCCTGTGGTAAATGCGTAAAAGAATGTCCAAAACATCTTATAGAATTAGTTCCATATGATAGTAAATGCTTCGTTGCCTGTAACTCTAATGATAAAGGTAAAGACGTTAAAGCAGTCTGTCAGGCCGGCTGTATAGGCTGTAAATTATGTGAAAGAAATTGTGAATTCGATGCAATTCATGTAGAAAATAATCTGGCACATATAGATTATTCGAAATGTACTAACTGCGGAAAATGTAAAGAAAAATGCCCGGTTAAAATTATCAGATAAAACTTCGGACTGGTGGCTTTCTAAAATTATCATTGTAAACAAATTGCTTATATAATTATTGGCACTTTTATAAGAATTACGAATTTGTCGATATATGTTTTTGACTCTTATGATTATTTGTATTCATTCAACAGCCAGACATTAAATCGAGTTGTTCGTCTATGACATACACACGATTTACTCCTACTAGGTTAAGAAATTATGAGTGCGTATGCCATAGTCGTACAACTCAACTTAAATGTCTGTCTGGTGAATGTACACAAACCCTGAGTCAAAAACACACATCTGACAAATTTACGTAATTCTTATATATGTTCCAAAATTATATAAGCAATTTTGTTATACATTGGCAATTTACTTGAAAGCCACCAGTCCGAAGTTTTAGTTATTAATTAAGGACGGCATTATTCTTTACTTTTCAGCGTTAGTACATTATCTTTAAGCTTTAAGCCGGATGACAGATGAAGTTTATAATCCTTATCTATAAAAACTGCCTCAACACCATTGGTATTTTCTATTAAGTTCATTCCGTCTTCAAGACCAAGAAGATAAGCAGAGGTGCTAAGTCCATCTCCATCTGTAGAACTTTTAGAAATGATAGTTACTGCAAGCAGATTGTTTTCTTCAGGATAGCCTGATGAAGTGTTTAGTATATGATGATAGAGCTTATCATTTTCATAGAAATAACGTTCATATATGCCCGAAGTAATAATAGATAAATCATTGGCATTTACAATGGCGATGACATCATCATCTGAACCGAAAGGTTTCTGCAGACCTATATTATAATTCGAATTATCAGGTTTGCTTCCAATAAGTAGAATATTTCCACCAAGGTTAATAATGCCTTTGGGAATGTTCTGCTTTTTTAAATATTCTTTTAGTTTGTCGGCGATATATCCCTTTGCAATTCCACCAAGATCTAGTTTTGCTTCTGAATCTCTTAATAAGACTTCATTTCCGTTGATAGAGATATTGTTATAATCTATATGTGTAATAATATTTTCTATGGAAGCATTGTCTGGAACTTTTGGAGAATCTCCGGAGAAATTCCATAGTTCACTTAGATAACCAATGGTAATATCAAATTTTCCACTTGAAATGTCACCATAATGAATACCGGTTTTTATTAATTCAATAGTTTCATCGCTTACTGTTGTATATCTGCCTGATTTTGAATTGGCATTTATTTTGGAAACATCACTTGATTCTATGGTATTACTGAATATCTTTTCGTATTTATCACATATTTTAAAACATTCTTTAAGAGTTGTTTCATTTGCATTATAAAGGGTTATGGTAACTGCTG
Organism: Bovifimicola ammoniilytica; assembly: GCF_025567085.1. NCBI lineage: Bacteria > Bacillati > Bacillota > Clostridia > Eubacteriales > Bovifimicola > Bovifimicola ammoniilytica. Next base: position 282,575 of record NZ_JAOQJN010000004.1, read on the forward strand.
TATCAAAATAAAATCCGGTGTCGCTTACTGAAGATTTCCTGTCACTGCAGCCTGTAAGAGAAATCATGCATGTAAAGAGTGAGATAATTAGTGTAAATATTGTAAAATGTTTTGTGAAATTGCCAATGTTATTAAAATTATTTGAATTATTTGATTCATCAGGTTTAAAAGTTTTTATAATTAATTTAGATTTCTTACTAGTATTCAAAAGTACAATTCCTTTCTGCTTAGTTATCTGTGCTCATAATAATTCGCTCAGAAATGTAGATTATTATGAGTATTTTATATCAATGGCAGGCATAATACAACCATTAGAATTTATAATTGTATGTGACAAACAAAAATATTTGACAGATACTTGATGATATTCATAATAAATGTTAAAATTATGATTGTTTATGAATCAATATAGAAATGCAGAGTGATATATGAAAATATTAAAAAAGGATATAGTAATAATTGGTGTAATTATAGTAATTGCCACATGTTTTCTGATTTATAATTCTGTAAATGCGAGAAAAGGAACAGGCGTGGAGATAACAGTTTCAGGAAAGTTATATAAGACATTTCCAATCGATAAAGACGGAGTGTATGAGATAACGAATGGCAATGAGCATAATACATTGGTTATTAAAAATGGAAAAGTTAATATTTCAGAGGCAACCTGTAAGAATCAGGTGTGCGTAAAACATAAATCAATTTCTAAAGCTAATGAAACAATCATTTGCGTTCCAAACAAAATAGTAGTGAAAATTGTAAGTGATTCTGAAAATGAATTAGATGGAGTTGCAAAATAAGATATAATAATAAAATATAATTATGAAAAATTTGAAACAATTAAATAAATCAGAAAGTGTTGCATATATTGGACTTTTCAGTGCATTTGCAATAATAATAAGTTATATTGAAGCATTGATTCCGATAAATATCGGGATACCGGGAATTAAGTTAGGACTGCCTAATATAGTCATTGTGTTAGCAATTTATCTTATTGACAACAAGGCAGGGATAATCATTAACATTATAAGAGTACTTGTAGTTGGAATATTATTTGGAAATGCATTTTCGATAATTTTTTCAATGGCTGGTGCTTTAGTAAGCTACGTTGTAATGATTCTTATTAAGAAAATTAAAAATATGAGCATGTTAGGAGTAAGTGTGTGTGGCGGAGTTACACATAATGTTGCACAGCTTATTATGGCAGCTTTTGTTGCAGATACTTACAGCGTCAGTTATTATATGCCATTTATGATTATAGGAGGACTTATAACAGGCGTAATCATCGGAATTATTGCAATGCTTATCTATAACAGGTGCAGAAACATTAATTAGAACAGAAATATCAGGAGAAAAAGATAATGATTTCATTTATAAAAGGAACAGTAGTTGATATCGAGGAATCAAAGATAATATTAGAATGTAATGGTATCGGATATAATATTTTTGTACCATCATCACTAGTAAATTCGATTGGTAAAACGGGAAAAGACTTAAAAGTATTTACATATCTGGCTGTACGTGAAGATAGTATGACATTATTTGGTTTTTTATTAAAAGAAGAATTAGATATTTTTAAACAGATAATCGGTGTAAGTGGAATAGGTCCAAAGGGAGCACTTGGAATATTATCAACACTTACAATAGATGAACTTAAGATTGCAATTATGGCAGATGATTCTAAGACAATTGCCAAAGCACCAGGAATTGGAGGCAAAACTGCTTCAAAACTTATTCTTGAATTAAGAGATAAGATAGATTTTGACAATCCTTTTGGAATATCTGGAGATATGGAAGAAGACACAGATTATAATAGTGATTCTGGAGTACAAAATGATGCAATGGATGCACTTATTGCACTTGGTTATTCATCATCACAGGCTTTATCTGCAATTAAAAAGGCATATGCATCGAAAACAGATATTGGAAATACAAGTGAGCTTATCAAGATTGCATTAAAAAATATATAGACAATGAAAAGCGTACGGAAAGGCATGAAGAAAAGTGAGTAATACTTCGAAAAAGAGAATTATTAATACTGAATTAGAAAAAGAGGAAATTGCATTAGAGAATAATTTACGTCCACAGCTTTTAGATGATTATATCGGACAGACAAAAGCTAAAGAGAATTTGAAAATATTTATAAATGCAGCTAAGAGGCGAGGAGAATCTTTAGACCATACTCTTCTATATGGACCACCGGGACTTGGTAAGACTACCTTAGCAGGAATTATTGCAAATGAGATGAATGTTAATCTTAAAATCACATCGGGACCTGCAATTGAGAAACCGGGAGATATTGCGGCAATACTTAATAACTTAAGTGAGGGTGATGTTCTGTTTATTGATGAAATTCACAGACTAAACCGTCAGGTTGAAGAAGTATTATATCCAGCAATGGAAGATTATGCCATAGATATTATGATTGGAAAGGGTGCTTCGGCACGTTCTATCAGAATAGATTTACCAAGATTTACATTAGTTGGTGCTACAACAAGGGCAGGTATGCTTACAGCACCTTTAAGAGACAGATTCGGCCTTATTAACAAGTTAGAATTCTATTCGCCTGATGAGTTATTTATGATTATAAAACGTTCTGCAAATGTATTAAAAGTGGATATTGATGACGAAGGTGCAATGGAGCTTGCGAGACGTTCAAGAGGTACACCAAGACTTGCAAACAGACTATTAAAACGTGTCAGAGATTATGCTGAAGTTAAATATGATGGAATAATTGACGGAGAAGTTGCTAATAAAGCACTTGATATGTTAGAAGTTGATACTTTAGGACTTGATAATGCAGATAGAAATATTTTGCTTACAATTATTGAGAAATTTGCAGGTGGTCCAGTCGGTTTAGAGACACTAGCAGCATCAATTGGTGAAGATACAGGTACACTTGAAGACGTGTACGAACCATATTTGTTGCAAAATGGACTTATAAATCGTACACCGAGAGGAAGAATGGTAACACAGGCAGCATATGACCATTTAGGACTTAGCTATAATTAATACTTGTAATTTACCCATAATAAGGTATAATTAACTAAGCAATATAAGATATGAAAACAGAAGGGAGAGAACAATAAATGTCCTCAAAAAACAATACTGAAGTAATAATAGACGGCAAAATATTTACACTTAGTGGATACGAAAGCGAGGAGTATTTACAGAAAGTTGCTGCTTATATTAATAATAAGATAAGTGAGTTTAAGCAAGATGAAGCCTATAAGAGGCAGAATATTGATGTTCAGAAAGCCCTTCTTGATTTGAATATTGCAGATGATTATTTCAAGGCGAAAAAGCAGGCTGATACATTAGAAACAGAATTAGAGAATAAAGATAAACAACTGTATGAGATTAAACACGAATTGATAGCTGCACAGATTAAGATTGAGACAGGCGAAAAAGAGTCAGAAGATTTAAAGAAGCAGTTAAGTGAACTTCAGAAAGATGTTATAAGATTAGAGACAAGAATTCAGGAAATGAAAGAAGTTCAGCCTAAGAGAACATCATCTGCCAAGAAAGATAAAACAGAACTTAATTAATTTATTATAGCCGGACAGTTATGGAATAGGTGAGAATTCCTTGTGTTCGGCTAAATATTTTATTCTTAATGATGCATAATAGATAACAGTGTGAAAAATGCAGATTGATAACTGATTTTTCGCACAGCTAAATGTGTCGCAGACACCACAAATAGCAGCTATCGCAGAGCCAAATCTGACATTTGGCTTGTGATTCTTACGACACTTTGTGTCTGTGAAATGGAGAATGGTATGAAAAATAATATAGAAATTTTAGCTCCGGCAGGGTCACTAGATACCTTGTATGCAGGGATAAATGCAGGAGCTGATGCAATATATATCGGTGGAACTAAATTCGGTGCAAGAGCCTATGCTGACAATCCGGACGAATATAATTTACTACAGGCAATAGATTATGTCCATTTTAATAACAGGAAAATATATCTGACAGTTAATACGCTTATAAAGAATAACGAGATAGAAGAACAGCTCTATGACTATATTTATCCTTTATACAAACAGGGATTAGATGCGGTAATTGTACAGGACTTAGGTGTTTTTGAATTTATAAGGAATAATTTTAGAGACTTAGATATACATGCAAGCACACAGATGGCTGTTTCAGGAGTTGAAAGTGCTAAGCTGCTAAAGAAAATGGGTGCAAGCAGGGTTGTAACTGCCAGAGAATTATCACTTATGGAACTTAATAATATTCATAATAATGTGGATATTGAAATTGAGAGTTTTATACATGGCGCAATGTGTTACAGTTATTCAGGAATGTGTCTCTTTAGCAGTATGATTGGTGGCAGGAGCGGAAACAGGGGAAGATGTGCAGGGCCTTGCAGACAGCCATATGAAGTATATATGGGCAGAAAACGTATTAATAACGAAAACAATCTGTATGCATTAAGCCTTAGGGATATGAACACGTTAGAGATAATACCTGAGATTATAGATTCTGGAGTATTTTCATTAAAGATTGAGGGAAGAATGAAAAGCCCTGAATATTGTGCGGGAGTTGTATCAATATATCGTAAATATGTAGACTTATTCTTTGAAAAAGGTAAGGATAACTATAGAATTGATAAAAACGATATGAGAAATTTATCAGATTTATATAGTAGAAGTGGTTCGACAACAGGTTATTATAAGACACATAATTCCAGAAATATGATTTCTCTTCAGAAACCAGCATATAAGACTGAAAATATGGATTTTATAAATGAAATTAATTCTAGATACTGTAATGGCAGAAGATACAAAAATGTTAATGCAGACATTAAATTAAAATCCGGCAAAAATGCAATATTGACAATTTATACAGATGATATGTCTGTAACTGAAACAGGTAATAAGGTTGATGATGCACTTAACAGACCAATTGATAAAGAAAATGTAATAAAGCAGTTAAATAAGACAGGTGAATCTTTACTTAAATTTCAAAAAATAAACATAGAAATGGACGATAATATATTTATACCTGTTAAACAACTTAATGAATTAAGAAGAAGTACTGTTACAAAATTTGAAGAGGAATTCTTAGCCGGATATAGAAAAAATATAGATAATTACAATTGTGATTGCGCAGGCAACTATAAGGAGAAAGTCACAGATAAACCGGACATTAAAGATGTTAATACTAATATTATCTGTATGATTTATTCTAATGAGCAGTTATCAGCAGTTTTAGAACAGCCTGAAATTAAAGATATATATGTGTGTACAGATATGTTAGATACAGATGAATGTATAGAGGCTGTAAATAAGGTTAGTGATAATGGTAAATCACCTTATATTGTTCTTCCTGCCGTATTCAGACAGAAAGATAAGGCATATATAGATAATCTTTTAAAAAAAATATCTGGTAGAATATCAGGTGTTGTGATTAAAAATATAGATGAATTAGGTTATGCAGATGAGAAATTAATAGAAAATATTTATATAGATAATTCACTATATTCATTTAATGACTATGCCTATGAATATTTTAAAAAAATGAAGGCTAAGAGGATAACACTTCCTTTTGAATTGAATTATAAGGAACTTAGAAGGCTTGCAAAAGAAGACAATGAATTAGTGGTCTATGGTAAGATTCCTCTTATGATAACGGCTAATTGCATTAATAACACATTTAGTGGTTGTGACAGAAAGGCCAAAGATGTTGAGATAAAAGACAGACTTGGAATTAATTTCAATGTATTTAACTGTTGTAATTTCTGTTATAATATTATTTTTAATAATGTACCACTTTCTCTTTTAGACAGGCAAAATAAGATAAAATGTATTAATACTGCTAATTTAAGGCTTAATTTTACAACTGAAGACTATAAGCAGACTAAATACATTCTTGAAAAATACGTAAAAGTATTTTATTATAATGAGTATTCAGATGAAATTAAAGAATTTACCCGCGGCCATTTTAATCGCGGAGTTGAATAACCAGATTAAGATACCTGAATGTTTTGAACAGAACATTTGATATATTAATCCATATAAGAATGACAATGGAGAAAATCAGATATGAATAATTTATTTATTGGAATCTCAAAATACCTGTTTATAATTTTAATGGCATTTTTTGTATTCTTTAGTTTTATTGTTTTGGCAGACAATAAGAAACGTTCGCATAAAGCAGCTTTATTTATACAGACAATGATGATGTTTATATTACATCTGGCAGCATATATAGTTATTTTTATTAATACTGAGAATAATACAATGATTATATTCTATGGTGCACAGGTAATCTTTTTAGTAATATTTAGGGGATTACATGATGTGTTTTATGAGAAAGATTATAACAAAGGTCTTCTAAATGATGTATGTATGTTTTTATGTATAAGTTTTATAATGCTTACAAGACTTGATTATTCGAAAGCTATTAAGCAGTTTCTTATCGTATGCGTGGCATCAGTAGTGGCAATTATAATTCCTGTTATTATTAAGAAATACAAAAATATTGTAAATCTTACATACGTATATTGTTTTGCAGGGGTGGCATTTTTAGCAATAGTATTAGTTATAGGACAGATTACGGGTGGTGCAAAATTGTCAGTCTCATTAGCAGGCTTTTCATTCCAGCCATCGGAATTCGTTAAGATTTTATATGTATTTTTCATAGCAGCACTTCTTAATAAAAGCACAAGCTTCTTAAGAGTATGTCTATCGGCAATATTTGCAGGACTACATGTTATAATTTTAGTTTTATCAACAGATTTAGGTAGTGCACTTATATTCTTTATTGTATATGTTGTGATGATATATGTTGCAACGTGTAAAATCAGATATTTATTTGCTGGAGGAATTGGCGGCTGTGCAGCAGCATTAGTTGCTTATAAATTATTTTCGCATATAAGAATAAGAGTAGCAGCATATTTAAATCCATGGGCATTCATAGAGACAGGTGGATATCAGGTGGCACAGTCATTATTTGCAATAGGGACAGGTGGATTCTTAGGACTTGGATTATATAAAGGTCTGCCTAAATCAGTTCCGCTTGTAGAACAGGACTTTATGTTTTCAGCCATATCAGAAGAGTTAGGCGGCTTCTTTGGAATATGCCTTATCTTCTTATATATGTCATGTTTTATATGTATGATAAAGATTGCAATGAAACAGGAAGTTTTATTCTATAAACTTGTGGGAGTTGGTTTAGCAGTTACATATGCAGTACAGACAATTCTTACAATCGGTGGTGCGATTAAATTCATTCCGTCAACAGGTGTTACATTACCGCTCATAAGTTATGGTGGAAGTTCAGTTCTTTGCACAATGATTATGTTCGCTATATTCCAGGGACTTGTAGTACATGCGGAATATGAAGAAAAACAGACATCAGAAAGGATGATGACAGAAGATTTTAAATTTGTGGGTGATACGGAATCACTTAAGGCAGTTAAGAAATCGAGCAGGAACAAGAAAAAGAAGAGAAATATGTAGAAAAATATTTAATATTCATATAAGGATTGGTTTCGAATTATGAAGAAAGAAAAACGAAATAATAAAAACGACAAAATAGCAGAAATTAAGGATAATAGAAAGAAGAAAACTAAGAATTCCAACCGACAGATAATGGTTGTAACATATTTATTTCTTCTGTTGTTTGCGGGAATGATAGGATATTTTGTTAAATTTCAGGTTAAAGATAGTGATGAAGTAATTAACAATAACTATAATAACCGCCAGGAAGTGTTAGAAGAATCGGTTATAAGAGGAAGCATTTTAAGTGATGATGGTCAGGTGCTTGCACATACAATTGTAAGTGCTGACGGGACTGAAATAAGAAGTTATCCATATGGAACATTATTTGCTCATTCGGTAGGCTTTTCAACACATGGCAAAACAGGCGTTGAACTCATGGCTAATTATAAATTACTTACATCAAATGAACCGATAAATGAAATCGCTGAAAATGATTTGAAAGGTGATAAACATATTGGTGATAATGTAACTACGTCATTAAATATTAATCTGACTAAAGTTGCATATAATGCTTTAGAGGATAACCAGGGTGCGATTATTGCGATTGAACCATCTACAGGTAAGATAATTACAATGGTTTCAAAACCTGATTTTGATCCGAATACAATTGATTCAATATACGATACTTTAGTGGCAGACAACAGTAATTCCAATCTGCTTAACAGGGCAACTAACGGATTATATACTCCTGGTTCTACATTTAAGTTATTTACACTTATAGAATATATACGTGAGAATCCTGATTATTCAAACTATACATTTAATTGTAAAGGAAGTATTACGCAAGAGGATCATACGATTCACTGTGCAGGTGGAAGATGGCATGGTAACGAGGACCTTAAAGATTCATTTGCTAATTCATGTAACAGTTCATTTGTTAATCTTGGACTTACACTTGACAGGGCAAAATTCAAGAAATTATGTGAAAGCCTTTTCTTTAATAATGATTTACCGCTTAGCATGTCATATAAGAACAGTCAGTTTTCGTTAGACGAGACGTCATCGACATTTGAGACAATGCAGACAGTTATTGGTCAGGGTAAGACTTTGGTAACACCAATTCATCTTGCAATGATTGCATCAGCTATTGCAAATGATGGAGTTTTGATGAAACCATATATGATTACTAGTGTAGAAAATTATCTTGGAACATCAGTTAAAAAATATTCACCTGAAAAGGCGCAGAATTTATTCGAGAAACCAGAAGTTGATGTATTAAAAGAATTTCTTCGTGCTGTAGTAACACAAGGTACTGGTACTAAGTTAAAATCAGATTTATACACAGCATATGGTAAGACAGGTACAGCTCAGATTAATGATGGCAGCCAGTCTAATTCGTTATTTATGGGGTACGCTGAAAATGAAGGTAAGAAACTTGCCATATGTGTTGTCCTTGAGGATATGCCGGAGGGTTCAACACCTGCTGTTCCTGTTGCAAAAGCTGTATTTGATGAGTACTTTTCTAAGGAAGCCAATTAATAATTTATATTGCATAGAATTAATTATTGAGTTATACTAATATCAGTTCTGTTAGGACACACCAATTATACAGGAGGGATTGCAATGATTGAAGCAACGAGCTGTGGCGGTGTGGTTATATTTCGAGGCAAGATATTACTTTTATACAAGAATTATAAGAATAAGTATGAAGGCTGGGTATTGCCAAAAGGAACCGTAGAAGAAGGCGAAGAATATAATGAAACAGCACTTCGGGAGGTTCGCGAAGAAACAGGTGTTAGTGCGTCTATTATTAAATATGTTGGGAAGAGTCAGTACTCTTTCACTACACCACAAGACATTGTTGACAAAAGTGTACACTGGTATTTGATGATGGCAGATAGCTATTACAGCAAACCACAACGTGAGGAATACTTTTTAGATTCAGGATATTATAAATTTTATGAAGCATATCATCTGCTTAAATTTGCCAATGAGAAGCAGATTTTAGAAAAAGCATATAATGAATACCTTGATTTAAAGAAGAGTAACTTATGGGGAAGTAAGAAGTATTTCTAATATATACCAAGTTTTAGGTGAATAATCTCAGGGTTATTCATCTTTATTTATAATGGAGATTAATATGAATAAAATTAACTATCAAAAGATACTGGATAAGACAATTGAAGAAATATCTGCATCAGACAAGGTTCCGACTCTGTTGCTTCATAGTTGTTGTGCACCTTGCAGCAGTTATGTTTTAGAATATCTGTCACAGTTTTTTTCTATTGCTGTTCTGTATTATAATCCTAATATTTTTCCGAAAGAAGAATATGAATACAGAATCAGTGAACAGCAGAAACTTATAGATGAACTGCCAGTAAAGAATAAGATAACTCTTATTAGTACAGAGTATGAGCCAGAGAAGTTCTATAAAGCGGTAAAAGGACATGAAAATGATATGGAGGGCGGAGAACGTTGCTTCATATGTTATGAGTTGAGATTAAGGGAAGCGGCAAGATATGCGATTGATGGCAAGTTTGATTATTTTACTACCACATTATCGATTAGTCCTATGAAGAATGCTGATAAATTAAATGAAATCGGTAAGACAATATCAGAAGAATGTGGTATACCATATCTGTATTCGGATTTTAAGAAAAGAAATGGATATAAGCGTTCAGTTGAGCTTTCTAAGGAGTATGGATTATACCGCCAGAATTATTGTGGATGTGTATATTCTAAAACTATTGAATCTACTCAAAAGATGTGATATTATTATGATAATTTGAACTTTATTTTAAATGAATAGGAGGGAATATTGTGTCTCTTTCAGAAGGAATAATATATTATATATTTTCATTTGTGTTAACACTTGCATTCGTTCTGTGTGGTTGTTTCATTGGAACTACACTCAGAAAAAGAAAGAATCTCAAATTAGCTAATATAGATTCGGACAACACATCTGTTAATGCTGATGAGATGACAGAAGAAAAATAGGAATAAATAGCTTGTGATTAAATCACATTTGGAGGTCGAAATGGAAAAGTACGGAGTAAATCAGTTACGTAAAATGTTTTTGGAGTTTTTTGAGAGCAAAGGTCATTTAAAGATGAACAGCTTCTCATTAGTTCCTCATAATGACAATAGTTTATTATTAATAAATTCAGGCATGGCACCTTTAAAACCATATTTTACAGGACAGGAGATACCACCACGCAGACGTGTTACAACATGTCAGAAATGTATCAGAACAGGCGATATTGAGAATATTGGTAAGACAGCACGTCATGGTACATTCTTTGAGATGCTTGGTAACTTCTCATTTGGAGATTATTTTAAGACAGAAGCAATTCATTGGTCATGGGAATTTCTTACAGAAGTTGTAGGATTAGATAAAGACCGTTTGTATCCATCAATTTATGAAAATGATGATGAGGCATTTGATATCTGGAATAAAGAAATGGGAATCCCAGCTGAGAGAATATTCAGATTTGGTAAAGAGGATAATTTCTGGGAGCATGGTGCAGGCCCTTGTGGACCATGTTCAGAAATCTACTATGACAGAGGAGAAAAATATGGCTGTGGTAAGCCGGGTTGTACAGTAGGTTGTGATTGCGACAGATATATGGAAATATGGAATAACGTATTTACGCAGTTTGATAATGACGGAAATGGTAACTATGAAGAATTAAAACAGAAAAATATTGATACTGGTATGGGATTAGAGCGTCTTGCAAGCGTTGTTCAGGACGTTGATTCAATCTTTGATGTAGACACAATATTTGATTTAAGAAATAAAGTATGTGAAATGGCAAATGTTGAGTATCAGAAAGAATATAAGACAGACGTTTCAATAAGGATTATTACGGATCATATCCGTTCAGCTACATTTATGATTTCAGATGGAATTATGCCATCTAACGAGGGAAGAGGCTATGTTCTCCGTAGACTAATCAGAAGAGCTGCTCGTCATGGAAGATTACTTGGCATTGATGGTAAATTCCTTGCAACATTAAGTGAAACGGTAATTAATGGTTCTAAAGACGGTTATCCTGAACTTGATGAGAAGAAGGATATGATATTCAAGGTATTGACAGAAGAAGAGAACAAGTTTGATAAGACAATAGACCAGGGACTAAATATCTTATCTGATATGCAAAAAGAGATGGAAGCTAATAATTCTAAGGAATTATCTGGTGAAAATGCATTCAAATTATATGATACGTATGGTTTCCCTCTTGATTTAACAAAAGAGATTCTTGAAGAGAAAGGCTTTACAGTTGATGAAGAGAGTTTTGCAGCAGCGATGCAGAAACAAAAAGAGACAGCTAGAAATTCAAGAGCAAAGACTAACTATATGGGTGCAGATGTTACTGTATATGAATCTATTGACCCTGCCATAACATCTGAATTCGTAGGATATGATAACTTGGTTTATGATTCTAAGATTACTGTATTAACTACAGATACAGAATTAACAGAAGCATTAGCTGATGGAGATACAGGTACTATAATTGTAGATAAGACACCTTTCTATGCAACAATGGGTGGTCAGGAAGCCGATAAGGGTATTATCGTAACTGATACAGCAGAATTTGTTGTTAAAGATACAATTAAATTATTAGGTGGAAAAATCGGTCATGTAGGACAGGTTACAAAAGGAATGTTTAAAGTAGGAGATACAGTTACATTAAAGGTTGATGAGGAAAATAGAAATGCTACAGCTAAGAACCATAGTGCAACTCACCTTCTTCAGAAAGCACTTAGAATCGTACTTGGTACACATGTTGAGCAGGCAGGTTCTCTTGTAAATGCTGACCATTTAAGATTCGACTTTACACATTTCCAGGCACTTACAAGTGAAGAGTTAAAACAGATTGAAGAAATTGTAAATGAGAAGATTGCAGAGCAGTTACCGGTAGAGACAAAGATTATGTCTATTGAGGAAGCTAAAAAGACAGGAGCAATGGCTCTTTTTGGTGAAAAATATGGTGATAGTGTACGCGTAGTAAATATGGGTGAATTCTCTAAAGAATTTTGTGGTGGTACACACGTGAAGAATACAGGAAATATCATGCTGTTCAAGATTATATCAGAAAGTGGTGTAGCAGCAGGTGTAAGAAGAATAGATGCTCTTACAGGACAGGCAGTGTTAGATTACTATGCTAATATTGAAAATATGCTTTATGAAGCGGCTAGGACAGCTAAATCCGAACCAGCTAAATTAAATGCTAAAATCGAATCATTATTAGAAGAAATCAAGGTACTTCATAGTGAAAATGAGAGCCTTAAAAGTAAATTAGCTAATAATTCTCTTGGAGATGTTATGAGCAATGTTAAAGAGATAAAAGGCTTTAATGTTTTAGCAACTAAAGTTGACGGAGTAGATATGAATGGTCTCCGTAACCTTGGTGATAATTTGAAAGAGAAACTTACTAACGGAGTTATAGTTCTTGCTTCTTCACAGGAAGATAAAGTCAACTTAATAGTAATGGCAACAGATGATGCTGTTAAGAATGGCGCTCATGCAGGCAACATAATTAAGTCAATTGCACCATTAGTTGGTGGTGGCGGTGGAGGACGTCCTAATATGGCACAGGCAGGTGGAAAGAATCCGGCCGGCATAGATGCATCTCTTGCTAAAGTTGAGGAATGTTTATAAGAAATATAGTTTATAAGAACTATTTAAAAAGTCATTGACGTATGGAAAATTTATGCTATAATATGACTAGTGCAATAAAAAATACCCAAACAGTTGTATTATGCACAATTACACAACTGGAGGGAGGTTAGGTGTGAGACTATGTCAAATGTAATCGTTAAAGAAAACGAATCTTTAGATAGTGCTTTACGCAGATTCAAAAGAAACTGTGCAAAGGCTGGTATCCAGCAGGAAATCCGTAAGAGAGAACATTACGAAAAGCCAAGCGTAAAGCGTAAGAAGAAATCTGAAGCAGCTAGAAAACGTAAATATAATTAATCATTTAATATACCTATAGGTTTATCTTATAGGTATATTTTTTTTACTATAATCATATAGATAAATAATTAGGTGTAGTTACGTGCTGGTGTTTAATATGATTAGAGAAAATATATCTGATAATTTGAAACTGCCTAAAGAAGTATTGTTGGGTGCATCGGTATTACACGTAACAGGGCAGTATGAAATATATATTGAAAATTATAAAAATATAATTGAGTATACTGATACATTAATAAAATTACAGGGTAAAACCTGTAAAATGTATATAACAGGTAAAAATCTCCATATTGAATATTTTAATAATGAAGATATGAAGATAAAAGGCAGATTTAAAAATATTGAATTCGTATAAGGAAGTGATTATATTCATTGGCTGTATAATTCCATAAAGGGATATCTGATAATGAAATTCACAGGATTAGATAAGATAAGATTTATAAATCTATGTAAGAATAACAAGCTTAATATATGGAAAATAACAAGCGAAAACGATTATGTCATAATGTGCTGTGATGTGGCGTCTTTCTATAAGATGAAGAAGCTTCGAAGAAAATGTAATGGTTCAATTAAATTATTGCAAAGAAGAGGTCTGTTATTTCAGACAATAAAATATAAAAAACATATTTTCTTTGTAGTTGGAATAATATTATTCTTTGTAATTGCAAAAATAATTACGTTGTATGTATGGAATATTTCGTTTGAGGGAAATTATTCACATACTGATATTGAACTTATGAACTTTTTAAATAAGAATAAAATAGATAATGGTATCAGGAAGTCAAAAATTGATTGTGAAGAAATCGAATATTTATTAAGAACTAATTATGATGATATAACATGGGTATCTGCAGAAGTAAGGGGAACACGTATATTTATACATATTAAAGAAAACTTTGACACATACATTGCCAAAGTTGAAGACAAACCATATAATATTATCAGTAATGTTGACGGAATGATAGACAGTATAGTTACGAGGAGCGGCACGCCAAAGATTAAAGTAGGCGATGAGGTGAAAAAAGGGCAGCTTTTAGTAAGTGGAATAATTGAAATATATGGAGATAGTGAGGAGCTTATTAACTACAGACTTGTCAATTCTGACTCTGATATATATGCAAGAACGTATATTGAATATAATGATGAATTTGAGTTGAAACATATTGAAAAGGAATACACGGACAGAAAAAACAACATTCTACAGGTAGATATATTAGATAAAGCCTTTTATTTAAGCTTGTTTCAGAAAAAATTCAAGAATTACGATATAGTCAAGGATTATAAGCAGTTATCAATAACAGATAATTTTTATCTTCCAATGGGATATTCGAATATTAGTATAAAAGAATATAAAAATATTTATAGAATATATACGGAAGATGAGGCTAGAGCAATAGAAGAATCAAAAATTGAATTTTTTATGCAGAAATTGAACGAAAAAGGTATTCAAATTATAGAAAATAATGTTACAATAGTCGTTGAAAATGAAAAGTGTATTGCAACAGGAAATTTTCTGGTTGTAGAAAAGATTGGTGAAGTTCAGTATGTAGATGATACAATGTTGCCCAAGATAAGTAGTTCTGAAAGTGAGACATAAAATTATAACAAGAATAAGCTGTATATGAAATTATAATAGACATTGTAAATTACTTATAAAGTGAACTGTAAAAGAAATTAAAGTTATAAAAATGAACTATAAATTTATAAGAAATGAGGTCAGATACCAGGCATGAGCGTAATTGAGAATATAATAGATATACCTATGCAGTATAGTCAGGAGATATTTGGACAGTTTGATATAAATATTAAGAAAATAGAGAAAACTCTTCATGTGACAATTATATCAAGAGGATCCGAGTTAAAGATAATAGGAGGAGAGAGCAGTGTTGCGAGAGCAAAGAGCATTATAGAGACTCTTTGTACCTCAGCTAAGAATGGTAACCAGATTAATGAACAGGTTGTTAATTATGCTATTTCCTTAGCATACCAGGATAAGGCAGAGACATTAACTGAATTAGATGAAGATATAATATGCCGTACACTTACAGGTAAGCCTATAAAACCTAAGACTCATGGTCAGAAGCAGTATATTGATATGATTAAGAATAAAATGATTACATTTGGAATAGGACCTGCTGGAACAGGTAAGACATATCTTGCAATGGCGATGGCAATTACGGCATTTAAGAATAATGAGGTTGGAAGAATTATTTTGACGAGACCTGCTATTGAAGCCGGCGAGAATCTGGGCTTTCTACCGGGAGATTTACAAAGTAAGGTTGATCCTTATCTAAGACCTTTATATGATGCACTCTATCAGATTATGGGAGCTGAGTCGTATCTTCATAATAGTGAAAAAGGTTTAATTGAGGTAGCACCTTTGGCTTATATGCGTGGACGAACTTTAGATAATGCATTCATAATTCTTGATGAGGCACAGAATACAACACCTGCACAGATGAAGATGTTTCTTACGAGAATCGGTTTTGGTTCAAAGGTGGTTATAACAGGAGACTTAACCCAGAAAGACTTAAAGCCGGGCATACAAAGCGGTTTGGATACAGCAATCAGAGTATTGTCAAAGGTTGACGATATCGCATTTATCAGACTTACTAACGAAGATGTAGTAAGACATCCATTAGTACAGAAGATTGTTAAAGCCTATGAAGAATATGAGAATGCAAAGATGAAAAAGATAAATTCAGCAGCTAGAAGTAAAGGGAAAAATTGATGAAATTCTTTAAAAAAAATAAAAATGAATTATTAAAATTACTGATATTTATAATTATGGCAATATCAGTATTCTATATTACAAAAATACGCCTTAAGAGAGAAGTGTTATGGCCTTATGAGAAGAATACAAGACTTATAATTATTACATTTACTTTTGTTTTCTTAGAATATAGCATTTATTATGTAATGAAGAAAAGTGATAAATTTATAGCTCTGTTATATAGACTTTTACCAGCAGTATTATTAGTAAGTGTGTTTCTGTTTATTCCTGAGAAAATATTCAAAGTGACACCATTTTTATTACCATTGGTGCTTATATATTTCTCATATGGAATTATTAATACCATTATATTTCAGACATTTATAATGATTTTATATTATTTTACGGGACAGATGACTGTAGAAGTGCTTATTATGTATATGTTAAGCTTTGTTGTGGTATTCTTCTTTGCAAAATATACTGTTTCACATAGCTTTGCTATTCTGTCATTTATATTGTCTGTGACAACATATTTTATAGTAAATCTTAATTATCAATATATGACATATGAGAAAATTAAGGTTTCATCGGCATTGATTGGTCTGATTCCATTTATTATATCAGTTATTCCATTGTATTTCAGATATATTCTAATTGGAATTAATAACAGATATCTAAAAAATAGCCTGAAAAATATATGCGATGATGAAAATGAATTATTATTAATGCTTATGAAAAAAAATGAAAATGTATATTTACATTCGTTACAGGTGGCTGATACATCAGTAAGAGTAGCTAAAATGGTTGGTGCAGATATGAACCTTGTAAAAGCAGGTGGAAGATTTCATGAGATTGGTAAGTTGAAAAGCAACAATTACGTTTCTGCCGGAATAGATATTATGAAGTCTAATAAGTTTCCAAAAGAAGTAATAAATATTGTAAAAGAGCATAATAGTAAGTCAAACATACCAAGGACTTTAGAGTCTGCAATTGTTATGCTAAGTGATTCAATTGAAAACACACTTGAGACGATTATTGTAACTAAGGGAAATAATTTTAATAGAAGAAAGATTGTAGAAAATATTATAGATATCAGATTTGATACAGGTATGTTAGATATTGCCATAAAGGATATTGATTTATATAAGAAGCTTCGTAAGGCATATTTAACAATATACTCATAGGTGTTAATGAATTAAAGAATGGAGTTATATACTTTATAAATTAATGGATATTATGAACTGAA
The DNA here is from genome assembly GCF_025567085.1 of Bovifimicola ammoniilytica. Classification (NCBI taxonomy): domain Bacteria; kingdom Bacillati; phylum Bacillota; class Clostridia; order Eubacteriales; genus Bovifimicola; species Bovifimicola ammoniilytica. The sequence continues at coordinate 299,962 of NZ_JAOQJN010000004.1, forward strand.
ATATTTTCTTAAATATCAGATACTTATAAATACAGCTTAGAAAAGAGGATTTAGATATGAATATATGTATAGAAAAAGAGACAGATTTAGATTTAGGTTTTGACTGCGATGAGCTTATTAATAAAGTAATTACTTATGCTGCTGATTATGTGGGCTGTCCATATGAATTCGAAGTAAATGTTGTATTAACAGATAATGATACAATACATAAAGTTAATAAAGAGACAAGGAATATTGACAGAGCCACTGATGTATTATCATTTCCAATGGCAGAATATGATGAGCCTGGAGATTTCTCAAGGTTAGAAGATGAAGATATGTTTGATGTCTTTAATCCTGAGACCGGAGAATTATTATTAGGTGATATTATGGTATCACTTGAAAAGGTAGTGTCACAGGCAGAAGAATATGGACACTCAACAACCAGAGAGCTTGGATTCCTGATTGCACACAGTATGCTTCATCTATTTGGGTATGACCACATGGAGGAAGATGAGCGTGTAATAATGGAAGCAAAACAGAATGAAATAATGAATGGATTAGAGATATATAGATGAAAATATATGTGGATGGAGATAATGCGAAGGAATTATGTCAATGCACTGGTTCGTTCGCACAGCTATTTGCTCTGGAGCGAAAGCAAATAGCCTTAAAGGCAGATGAGAAATTACCTCTTTGCGATAAGTTGCTCAGAAATGGAGAAGATTATGGATAATGAAACTCTTATATCTTATGCAAAAAAGGCTATGGGGAATGCATATGCACCATATTCACAATTCAGTGTTGGCGCGGCTGTTTTAACAACTGACGGAGAAGTATTTACAGGTTGTAATGTCGAAAATGCATCGTTTGGAGCAACCATATGTGCTGAAAGATGTGCAGTATTAAAAGCTATATCAGAAGGTTATACATCTTTTAATAAGATTGCAATTGTATCCTCATCGGACAACCTTACATATCCATGTGGAATATGCAGACAGTTTCTTTCTGAATTTATGGAAGATGGATATGTGGTGTTACAGGATTCTGATGGCAATATCAGAGAATATCCATTTGATGAGTTGATTCCATATGCATTTAATCTGACTAAAGATTTATAAAATTTATAAAACTGAATAATATTATAAAATATGTTAACAATATATGTAAATAAATCAATTGAAATGGGGAGTAGTATGTTTTCATTGAAGAAAATATCATATATTGTATATTTTATTGCAATTGTATCAATTTTCGTGTTGTTATATTATGGAGGATATTATTATGCCATAAATAATATGAAATCAGATAATCTTATTACGAAAGATGAGGCACAGATAAGTAATCCGGGAGTCAAAACGGATGATTATACTGAGGTTAATAATAGCGAAAGTAATGTAATTCTAAGCAGTGCCAGATATATTATTGAAGAATATAACTCAGATACGGATGAATTAACTAAAAAGGAAGAGAAGATACCTGTTGATTATATCGGACTTACCAGAGAACAGGTTATTGATTATCTTACAACCTATGTTGCAAAGAATAAAGATGAAACACTTCAGAATGTACAGTTAGTGGCGTTTTCACCGGAGTCGCTTATTATTAGAAAGACGGTATGCAATCTAACTAACATTTACAATTATTTTGTTATTAGTGAAAATAATATAATTATGATTTATAATGCGAATCATGACAAATTATTTATTGATACGGGAATTGATGTAAGTAATATTGAAGAACAATATAAAGAAGAATTAAAAGATGGTTTCTATATAGAGACAATCCATGATTTATATAATTACTTAGAAAGCATAACCAGTTAAGATTCTATTTAAGTTATAAATAGATTGCAGGTTAGATTATGTTAAACTATAATAAAGTTATAGTTTAAGATTATAGATTAATATTATAGTTTAAGATTTAAGTAAAAGATTATAGTAAAAGGTTATAGTAAAAGGTTATAGTATAAAGTTATAGATTATAAATAGATAGAATAAAATTTTAGAAAAGAGACTGATAATGAATAATATTATAATAATAGGTGGCGGTGCATCAGGATTATTTGCTGCGATTAATGCTGCAAATGAAGACAATTCAGTAACCATCATTGAAGCAAATGATAAAATGGGTAAAAAGATTCTGTCTACTGGAAATGGCAGATGTAACTTCAGTAATTTAGATAGCCTTACAGGTAAATATAATTGTGATGATAATGAATTTATAGAAAAGATATTTAATGCATTTTCTAATAAGGATATAGTAAATACTTTTGAAAAAATGGGGCTATTTGCAACTAATAATAATGGATATCTGTATCCGGCATCAATGCAGGCAGCTTCAGTTTCTGATATGTTAATTAGCAGATGCAGGTTAGCTGGTGTAAAATTTATAAATAATACAATTGTTACTGATATACATATTGCAGAAGATGGAGGATTTGTAATTGAAACTGAAACTGATAATATAAATAATAATTATCATTGTGATAAAGTGATTCTGGCAATGGGAACTAAGGCAGGAATCAAAGATGATTTCTGCGAGAATATGACAGAATTTCTAATAGAACATAATCATACAATTGAGAAGTACAAGCCTGCATTATGCGGCATGGAAGTTAAGAAAGATAAACCGCCCTTTAAACAATTCTTTAAAAATACTGCGGGGGTAAGATGGAAAATAAATGCGTTTCTTTACATAGATAATGATAGAATTACAACCGAGTCAGGTGAATTGCAGTTTACTAATTATGGATTATCAGGAATAGTAATATTTCAGCTAGCGGCTATGGTATCAAGAGCTTTAGAGAATAACAGAAAAGCGACAGTTTTAATTGATTTTCTGCCAGAATATGATATCAATGAATTAGTAAATGCAGTGTGTATGCAGTATGCTTATGAAAAGAAGTCAGTATATGATATTTTAATGGGAATAATTAATTCCAAACTTGCGATGGAATTAATTAATATATATTCTTATTATGTTGATAATGAGGTTAAACCATTTAACAAGAATCTGCCTAAAGATAAATTAACAGATATGTTTAAGTTTTTCAAGAAGGTAGAATTTAACATAGATAGAACCAATGATTTTATGAAGGCACAAGTATGTTGTGGTGGAATAGATGTAGATGGTATTAATCCCTATACAATGGAATCTAAATATATTAAAAACCTGTATTTTACTGGAGAGCTAATAAATGTAGACGGAAAATGCGGCGGCTATAATCTTCAATGGGCATGGTCTACAGGATATGTTGCAGGGAAAAGTTGTAAATTAGTTTCGCAGAGCCAGATCTGACATTTGGCTTGCAATTTTGCAGGCACATTGTGCTTGTAAAATGGAGATTAGTATGAAAGGACTATCAGAAAAATGATTAGAATTTCACAAATTAAATTACCGATAAATCACACAGAAGAAGATTTATCTAAACAGATAAGTAAGCTTCTTAAGGTTAATAAAGATAATTTTAAATATAGGATATCAAAGAAATCAATTGATGCCAGAAAAGAAGATATAAAATATATCTATACTGTAGATGTAGAAATTAATAATGAAAAGAAAATAATTTCTAAAATTAACAATAAAAATATTATGTCAACCGATAATAAAAAATATGAATTTATTACGCCGGGAGAAAAGAAATTAAATCACAGACCTGTAATTGTAGGTTCAGGACCAGCAGGATTATTTTGTGCATATATGTTAGCAATAAATGGATATGAACCGCTTGTAATTGAACGTGGTGAAAAAGTAGATGAAAGACAGAAAACGGTAGAAAAGTTCTTTGAAACAGGTATTCTTAATCCGGAGTCTAATATACAGTTCGGTGAGGGGGGAGCAGGCACATTTTCTGATGGTAAACTAAATACAATGGTTAAAGATAAATTTCATAGAAATGATTTCGTATTAGATACATTTGTAAAATTTGGTGCAGATGAGAAAATAACTTATATTAATAAACCTCATATCGGAACTGATGTATTATCAAAGGTCATTAAAAATATCCGATTAGAGACTATTCGGCTTGGTGGAAGTTTTATGTTTGGTACTAGATTTACCAAATGTAATTATGATAATAATGTATTAAAATCAATTGATATAGAAACGAAAAATTATAAAGAGACAATTCCTTGTGAGGTTTTAGTGCTAGCGACAGGACACAGTTCAAGAGATACATTTAAAATGCTATATGATTCTAAATTAATTATGGAACCTAAAGCATTTGCAATCGGTGTAAGAATCGAACATAAACAGAAGCAGATTAATGATTCACAATATGGTATATTTAGTGACAAGTTGCCTGCTGCGGACTACAAACTTGCAACTAATCTTTCAACTGGAAGAGGTGTATATTCATTCTGCATGTGTCCGGGTGGATATGTGGTTAATTCCTCATCGGAATTAGAGTCAACAGCAGTTAATGGAATGAGTTATAGCAAGAGAGATGGCGAAAATGCGAACAGTGCAATGATTGTTACGATTACACCGGATGATTTTAAGGACAAGACACCTCTTGGTGGAATAGAATACCAGAGGGTTTTAGAAAAAGCAGCATATATAGAGGGTAAAGGTAGGATTCCTGTTCAGCTATTCGGAGATTTTAAGAAGAATATAAAGACTACAGAACTTGGAGATGTTAATCCCCAGATGAAAGGAAAATACGAATTTTCAAATTTGAGAAATATTTTTCCTGAATATATATCGGAGTCTTTAATACAGGGAATTGATTCTTTTGCATCTAAGATAAAGAACTATAACAGATATGATGCAGTTATGTCAGGAGTAGAGAGCAGAACCTCGTCACCACTTAGAATATTAAGAGATGAAACATTTGAAAGTAATATTAAAGGAATATATCCTTGCGGAGAGGGTGCAGGATATGCAGGCGGTATTACATCAGCAGCAATGGATGGTATAAAAGTCTATGAAGCAATTTCTAAAAAATATGCTCCATTGACAGATTAGTAACTTTTGTATAAAATACAAGAATGTATTTTACTTCACTTCGGAGGATTAAACGGAAATGGAAATATCAGATAATTATAGAAATAAATTAAAAGACAAAAAAAGAATTGTAGTAAAAATCGGTTCGTCATCGCTTACACATCCTGAGACGAATGGAATTGATTTATATAAACTTGAGAAATTAGTTCGGATTCTTACAGATATAAAAAATCAGGGCAAAGATGTTATATTAGTATCATCAGGCGCGATAGCTGTAGGTAAGCAATCTACGGGACTATCAGGTAAGAGCTTAACACTTTCAGAGAAACAGGCATGTGCAGCAATTGGACAGGCACAGCTTATGATGATGTATCAGAAGTTATTTTCTGAATATAACCAGAAAACTGCACAGATTCTTATGACAAAATATACAATGCTTGATGATTTAAGCAGATATAATGCAAGAAATACTTTTGAAGAATTATTAAAATTAGGTGTTATTCCTGTTGTAAATGAAAATGATACAGTTTCAACATATGAAATCGTATTTGGTGATAATGACAGATTATCTGCTTTAGTTACAGCACTTACAAATGCTGATATGCTTATATTATTATCTGATATAGATGGAATGTTTACGGATGATCCAAACATGAATAAAGATGCAAAATTCATTCCAATCGTTACTAATTTAGACAGTAAAATGTTCTCAATGGGTAAAGAATCATCTGGAAGTGATGTAGGAACGGGCGGAATGAGTGCTAAATTGGCTGCAGCACAGATAGCAACAGAGTCAGGTGCTGATATGATTATAGCTAATGGCGAAAATGTTTCGGTTGTTGAACAGATTTTAGCTGGGAATAATGTTGGAACTTTATTCACTTCTAATCAGAAAGAAGATTTTAAAATAATAGACTATTTGTCTGAATAAAAGGATTTTATTAATGAAAATAAAAATATTACAGAATTCAGAATGGCACTTTGGTAAATATCTTAGTGATAATTACGTGCTTGAAACAACTGAATATGATGGTGAATTTGAATCTGTTAAGGGAATTAGATATAGCTTACTTAACTTAGAGACAAATGAGCGAATTGAGGTTCTTCCTAATATTAATAAATATAACATTGGAGAAATTATCGATGTCTCGACAGAACCTAAATACTTATATTTTGCAAATGTAGAAAAAGATGATACAGAGGCTTCAAAAGACATTTATGCAGATTATACGGAAGTTGATAGATATAAAGAAGTCGGGAAAATATTACTTCTAAGATATAATATATCAAGTGGTGCAACTGAAGCTTTATATAATTTCTCAGAGAATCTTTATGGCCTTAATGAGATAAAGAAGCTTAAAATATTTATTATAAATGATTATTACATTATTATACAGAACGAGTATCTTGTATTAAATAAATCAAAAACTTATTCAGGATTCTTTAGATTTAACCAGAGACTATATAATATCAAAGATGAAACAGAGTATATGATTGCTGATGAGAATTTCAACTTGAATGGTATTATGAATATTCTTGCAATATCAGATAACCAGTGTGTCATCAAGACAGGATATTCGCTATTAGAGGATAACAGATATAACCTGCTAGATGAAGATGAGTGTAGTTTAGAGGCTGTAAGTTTTGTAAATATCGGACAGATGGTTTCAGACCTCGCAATTGGTAAGAAAAGTATTTCGCTTGAGACTATCGAACAGACTTATCATAACAAGACAATTCCATATATTAAGAAAATGGGAGATTACGTTATATATTCCTGTGTAAATAATGAGACTAAGGAAGAAGAGGTTAAATTTTATAATTTAACTTCGTCTGAGATAAAGACCTGTATTAATCAGGATGTTATACGTATTTCCAATCTTGCAAAAGCATATGTTCTCAATAATGAACCATATATTTGTATAATAAAAGATAATGAACTTTCATTCTTAAATCTTAATACAAATAAGATTGAACCTAAATACAATAATGGTTCGAGATTATGTGAGATATATAATAATCTGCTTGTATTTACCGGAGTTAATAAGACGATATTTGGTAAAAAGAAAACATTTTTTGATATCATAAGCTTTCCGGGAGGAGAATTATTATTGCACGAACAAAGTGAATATGTAGACAGCCTGATAACTAATACAGATACATTATATATAATTGTTAAGTGATATTGAAATTAGAAAATTATAAGTCTGTAAGAGTAGTAATGTATAGAATGGAGAAGATTTATTAATGGAACAGAGTAAATTAGACAGAATAAATGAATTAGCACGTCTTTCTAAGACAAGAGAACTTACAAATGCTGAAAAATCAGAACAAAAGAAGTTACGTGATGAGTACATCAGACTTGTTCATAATAATTTAAGAGGACAGTTACAAAATATCCGTATCGTAGAGAAAGATGGTTCGATAACATCTTTAAAGAAGAAATAGACAAAATTTATGAATAAAAGTGAATTAAGAAAAATTATGTCTGTTAAAAGAAACAGTCTTACAGATGAAGAAAAAATACATAAGAGTAGAAAAATATTTGAAAATTTGTTAGATACTGCGAACCTGGCTGATGTAAGTTGTATATTTATATTTGTAAGCTACAGAAGTGAATGTGATACGACTCCTATTATCGATTATTGTATTGATAATGGAATAAAAGTAGCAGTTCCAAGAGTAAATGGAGATAAAATGGATTTCTATGTAATCAGAGATAAATCAGAATTATCCATTGGCAGTTATGGAATATTAGAACCGGTTACAGATACAATTATATATCCTGATGAAAAAAGTCTTATTATAATGCCTGGATTAGTATTTGATACAAAGGGCAACCGAATCGGTTATGGCGGAGGATATTATGATAAATATATCTCTGAATATAATCTGGGCCTTAAAGTTGCAATTTGTTTTGATTTTCAGATCATAGAGGAAAATATTATAGAAGTCGAGGATACAGATGTTGTTCCGGATATGATTATTACAGATAGCCGTAATATAGATGTAGCCAAGCTTCGCTCATAGAGAACATTTGATATCATCTGATGTAAGCAAACTGCGGGGATGTAGAATAGAACTTATGTTTCAAATTGCTAATTTGTCGGTATTATCTTTCTTCTCTTTTGATTATTTATGTTCATTTAACATCCAGAACACTTAAACAGGGTTGTCCGTCTGTAACATACACTTGATTTATGACGTATCGTGTGTGTGAGTTATATGCCGTCATATGCAAAAGGTCGGTGCAGTAAATTACCGTTCAAGCGAAGCGCGTTTGATTTACTGCACCGTAATAGACTTTGCAGATGGCGGCATTTACTCACACCCGATAAAGGAATACGAAAGTGTATGTTACAGACGGACATTCCTGCTTAAGTGTCTGTCTGGTAAATGTACACAAAATATGAGAAGAAAGATAATACCTGACAAATTTACGCAATTCTTACAAAAAGTTCTAAATCTACATCCCCGCAGTTTGCTATATACAGATGATGCATTTATTATCACTGAGCGAAGTTTTACTACATTTATATACAACGTCCTAAGAATTACAAGTACAACATCTGCATCCCTGACGTCTTTTTTTATTTTCTAAGGCATATAATATCAAAAAAAGGTTTTATATGATTATCAATCTCGACAATATCTATACATACAATTCTTTATTAAACAAGTCTTTGCATATCGCAAAATTATATCCGCAATTAATTAAAGTTACCCATATAGGAACTTCTAACGATAACAGGATAATATTTATGGTAAAAGTAGGAAAAGGAAATAGAGGTCCGGTATTTGTGGCGGGGGTTCATGGCAGGGAAATAATTAATCCTACAGTTATGCTTTCTTTGATAGAACGACTTTCGCATCGTTATTATTCTTATGGAGAAAAATTATTAGACAAATATGCTTTGTATTTTATTCCTCTATTGAATCCTGATGGTTACACTATTGCTATGGAGGGATATTATGCAATTAATGATAAAATTCTAAGAAATAATTGTAGGCATTGTAATATTCCATACAAAGAATATAAATTCAATGGTGATGGAGTGGATATTAACAGGAATTTTATGTCGCAGTCTTTTGCATTTACTAATAATTCGGGGCTTCCTGATAATGAGCCTGAAACAATGGCATTTATAAAGGTGTGCGAACAAAATGATTTTATGGGAATGATAGATTTTCATTCAAGAGGAAATTCTATATTCTATTATAGAAGTGCAATGGTATATGAGTATAACAGAAAACAGTTCGATATTGCCTGCCGGTTATCTAAAATTACAGGCTATTCTTTATATACACCAAATGATGAGAATTCTGATAATCTGTCCGGGGGAAATACAGTTAATTTCTTCTCGGAAAGATACCTGTTGCCGGCAATAACCGTAGAAACAGTAGAAGATGAAGCAACATTTCCATTGGAGGCATCTTACTGTACGAGGGTATATAATGAACTTAAAAATGTTCCACTTGAATTTTTAAGAATGCTAATTTATTTGCATTGACAATAATATTTTAACTATATATAATATTAATTTGGGTGTTTGTACGCCTAGAGGTCTGATCTAGTAATTATAATACCAGATGATACTTATAAAATTGTGTCAGGATAATAAGCTATAAACCAACTTTTATTTCTGGCATTATATTATAAAGAAATTAATACGAAAGGATTACTTATGAACGAAATTAACCTTGATTTAGTAGATATATCAACCGAGGCACCATTAGAAGAACCGGCAAGACAATATTACTATATGGCAAAATGCAGAGAAATAATCCGTAAGAAGAGCGAACTGTTAAGACGTCCTCTTTATTGTCAGATTCAGACATTTGGTTGTCAGATGAATGCCAGAGATTCAGAAAAATTAACAGGTATTCTTGAGGCAATAGGCTATGTGCTTACTACTTCAAATGAAGAACCTGATTTTATCTTATATAATACCTGCACCGTCAGAGAAAATGCTAATCTAAAAGTATATGGACATCTTGGTAATTTGAAGAAATTGAAGAATAAGAACCCTGAAATGATTATTTCATTATGTGGTTGTATGATGCAGGAAGAAACAGTAGTTGAGAAAATTAAAAGCAGCTACCGTTTTGTTGACCTAATATTTGGAACGCATAATATATTTAAGTTAGCAGAACTTCTATATGAGAAATTCACAACTGGAAACAGTGTTATTGAGATATGGAAAGATACAGATAAGATTGTTGAAGAACTTCCTATTGACCGTAAATATCCATTCAAATCAGGTGTAAATATTATGTTTGGCTGCAATAACTTTTGTAGTTATTGTATAGTGCCTTATGTAAGAGGTCGTGAAAGAAGCAGAAAGCCTGAAGATATTATAGAAGAGATTAAAAAATTAGTTGCAGATGGCGTTGTGGAGGTGATGTTACTCGGACAAAATGTCAATTCTTATGGCAAAAACCTAGAAAATGGAATCTCATTTGCCGAACTTCTTAAACGTGTAGAAGAAATAGATGGATTAGAGCGAATCAGATTTATGACTTCACACCCTAAAGATTTATCAGATGATTTGATTGAAGTTATGAAGAACTCAAAGAAGATATGCAGACAGCTACATCTTCCATTACAATCAGGAAGCAGTCGTATTCTTAAAATAATGAACAGACATTATGATAAGGAGAAATACCTAGATCTTGCATTAAAGATTAGAAGAGAAATACCTGATATGGCATTATCTACTGATATTATTGTAGGTTTTCCAGGTGAAACAGAGGAGGACTTCTTAGAGACATTAGATGTAGTTAAGAAAGTAAGATATGACAGTGCATATACTTTCATATATTCGAAGAGAACAGGCACACCTGCTGCTAAAATGGAAAATCAGGTTCCGGAAGATGTGGTTAAGGACAGATTTAACAGATTATTAGAAGTAGTTCAGGAGATTTCTAATGAAAATACAGGTAAATATGTTGGAGAGACTATGGAAGTATTAGTTGAAGAAGTAAATGACCATGATTCCTCATTAGTTACTGGTAAATTAAGTAACAGCACAACAGTGCATTTTAAAGGAACTAAAGATTTAATCGGTAAGATTGTAAATGTACACTTAGATGAAGCTAAAGGCTTTTATTACTTTGGCACAATGGTTGAAGAATAATAGTGGCAAAAATAAAAAAGAAGCAGGAAATAAGAATAAAGAAATAAAAAGAAGTAACAAGAAAAGAATGAAGAAAAGAATGAAGAAAAGAATGAAGAAAAGAAAGTGTTTGTGAAAAAGTTATGAATTATATTAAACCAAAATTATTTTCGGTAATGAAAGATTATACTAAAGAACAGTTTGTTAAAGACGTAGTGGCAGGCATAATTGTTGCAATTATTGCATTACCATTATCAATTGCGTTAGCACTTGCATCAGGAGTAACTCCGGAAATGGGATTATATACAGCGATAGTTGCTGGTTTTATCATCTCATTTTTCGGTGGAAGTCGTGTCCAGATTGCAGGACCAACAGCGGCATTTGCAACAATTGTAGCAGGAATCGTGGCTACAGAGGGAATTGACGGATTAATAATTGCTACCATAATGGCAGGTATTATTCTTGTATTAATGGGATTGTTCAAATTCGGAAGCCTGATTAAATTCATACCACTTACCATAACTACTGGTTTTACAAGTGGTATTGCAGTTACTATTTTCATTGGTCAGATTAAAGATTTTTTAGGACTTACATTTAAGCAGACTAAAGAGCCTCTGATAGAGACTATGGATAAAGTTAAGATGATTGGAAGCTGCATTAATACTGTTAATGTATCAGCTTTAATAATAGGACTTGTGGCATTATTAATATTAATAATATGGCCAAAGATTAATAAGATAATTCCTCCATCATTAATAGCTATTATTATAACTGCTGCAGCAGTAAAATTATTATCACTTGATGTAAATACAATTGGTTCATTGTATACAATTTCATCAAAGTTACCACATTTTAATATGCCTGCATTTTCATTTGAAAAAATACGTTTATTATTACCTAATGCATTTACAATAGCGATACTTGCAGCTATTGAGTCACTTCTTTCCTGTGTAGTTGCAGACGGTATGATTGGAAGCAGGCATAAATCAAATGCTGAACTTGTGGCACAGGGCTTAGGTAATATCGGTAGTGCATTTTTCGGTGGAATACCTGCAACAGGTGCGATAGCAAGAACGGCTGCGAATGTTAAAAATGGAGGTAGAACTCCTATAGCAGGAATAGTTCATTCTATAACACTTGCACTTATATTAGTGATTTTGATGCCATATGCGGCACTTATTCCTATGCCTTGCATTGCAGCAATATTATTTATGGTTGCTTATAATATGTGTGAATGGAGAAAATTTCTCAATATATGTAAAACAGCACCAAAAAGTGATATACTTGTACTCATCTTAACTTTTGTGTTAACAGTAGTATTTGATTTAGTAGTAGCAATAGGTGTCGGTATTGTCTTAACCTGTCTGTTATTTATGAAGAGAATGTCAGAGGTTACATATGTACATGGCTGGAAATATATAGACGAAGATGAAGAAGATACCGAAGATGAAGATGCAATAGGCCTGAAAGTTGTGCCAAAAGGAACACATGTATTCGAAATTAACGGACCAATGTTCTTTGGCGCAGCAGATAAATTTATGGAGGTTGTATCTGAAACTGAAGGAGATGTACTTATTATCAGAATGAGAGGAGTGCCTGCACTAGATGTTACAGCATATCAGACACTTTTAAATATCTTAAAAACATGTAAAGCAAATGGAATGACACTTGTACTCTCGCACATTAATGAACAACCAAAACACGTATTTGAAAAAGCAGGCTTTATAGAAATGGTCGGAGAAGAGAATATTTGTCCAAACATTGATGCAGCAATAGAAAGAGCAAATGAAATACATTCGAAAAACGGAGGTTGACATGGGGCAGTTATCACCAATGATGCAAAAATATATGGAAACAAAGGAGCAATATAAGGACTGTATTCTGTTCTACAGATTAGGCGACTTTTATGAGATGTTTTTTGATGATGCAATCTTAGCTTCTAAAGAGTTAGAATTGACACTTACAGGTAAGGACTGTGGACTTGAAGAACGTGCGCCTATGTGTGGAATACCTTATCATGCTGTAGATACATATTTGAGCAAACTTGTTGAAAAAGGATATAAAGTTGCTATAGGTGAACAGGTAGAAGATCCTAAGCTGGCAAAGGGGTTAGTTAAACGTGAAGTAATAAGAGTGGTTACTCCGGGAACTAATCTTAATACTTCATCAATGGACGAAACAAAAAATAATTATCTTATGTGTATATCATATCTTGATGATAAATTTGGAATTGCAATAACTGATATTACAACTGGAGATTTTATGGTAACAGAGGTCAATTCTAGGAGGTCATTATTAGATGAAATTAATAAGTTTATGCCATCAGAGATAGTAGTTAATTCACCATTTTATCTGACTGGTATAGATACTGATGATTTGAAGAACAGACTTAACATATGCATATTTACATTAGATTCATGGTATTTTGATGAAGAGATGTGTGTAAATACCTTAAAAGACCATTTTCATGTAATGAATTTATCAGGATTAGGACTTGATGATTATCCTACAGGCACAATTGCAGCAGGTGCATTGATGAAATATCTGCTCGAAACACAGAAGATATCATTATCACATATTATTGCGATATCTCCTTATTCTACTGGAAAATATATGATAATTGATACATCTACCAGAAGAAATCTTGAATTAACGGAGACACTTCGTGAGAAACAGAAACGTGGCTCACTTCTGTGGGTTCTTGATAAGACTAAGACAGCAATGGGTGCAAGAACCTTAAGACAATACATAGAACAGCCTCTTGTTAAGAAAGAAGATATAATAAAGCGTCAGGAGGCTATTGCAGAGATTAATGATGACTTAATTACAAGAGAAGAGATAAGAGAATATCTTAATCCGGTATATGATTTAGAAAGATTAATAAGCCGTATTTCGTATCAGTCAGCTAATCCGAGAGACTTAATAGCATTCAGAAATTCGTTAGAGTTATTACCTCATATTAAAAATCAGATGAAGTCATATAAATCAGAAGAATTATCCGGATTATATAATAAGTTTGATGTGCTTGAAGACTTATACGAACTTGTCAGAGATTCAATTATGGAAGAGCCACCTGTAACTATTCGTGAGGGTGGAATAATTAAAGATGGATATTCAGAAGAAATCGACAGATTGAGAAAAGCCAAGACAGAGGGTAAGAACTGGATTGCAGATTTAGAAGCAAAAGAAAAGGAAAGAACCGGAATAAAGAGTTTAAAGATTAAATATAATAAGGTATTTGGATATTATATAGAAGTTACTAATTCATTTAAGGATTTAGTACCTGATAATTATACAAGAAAACAGACATTAGCTAATGCAGAACGCTATATTACCGATGAATTAAAGAATTTAGAGGATATAATTCTTGGCGCAGAAGAGAAACTTTCTGCTATTGAATATGATAAATTCTGCCTTATAAGAAATACTATAGCTGATGAAGTTGTAAGAATTAAACATACAGCTAAAATAGTTGCCAGGATTGATGTATATGCATCACTTGCATATGTGGCAGAGCATAATAATTTCGTCAGACCATCAATTAATGAAAAAGGCATTATTGATATTAAAAACGGTCGTCATCCTGTAGTTGAAAAGATGATGAATGGTTCAATGTTTGTTGAAAATGATACTTATTTAGATAAGCATAATAACAGAATTTCGATAATAACAGGTCCTAATATGGCAGGTAAATCTACATATATGAGACAGACGGCATTAATTGTATTAATGGCACAGATTGGCTCATTTGTTCCTGCAAGCTCTGCTAATATCGGAATATGTGACAGAATTTTTACCAGAGTCGGAGCCTCTGATGATTTGGCATCGGGACAGAGTACATTTATGGTGGAGATGACAGAGGTTGCTAATATCCTTAGAAATGCTACTTCTAACAGTTTACTTATCCTTGATGAAATAGGACGAGGTACAAGTACTTTTGATGGCCTTAGTATTGCATGGGCTGTAGTTGAACATATAAGCAATACAAAGCTTCTAGGTGCAAAGACACTATTTGCCACGCATTATCATGAACTTACCGAATTAGAGGGTACTTTAGCGGGCGTAAATAACTATTGTATAGCAGTTAAGGAACAGGGCGATGATATCGTATTCTTAAGAAAAATTGTCAAAGGCGGTGCTGATAAGAGTTATGGTATACAGGTTGCTAAACTTGCAGGAATACCGGAGTCAGTTATATTACGTGCTAAAGAGATTGCGATGGAATTATCGGATGCTGACATAAGTGCGAGGGCTAAAGAGATTGCGATTTCGTCTAAACCGGCAATTAAGAATAAGCAATTTGTTAAAGATGATACAGATGCAACCCAGATGTCATTATTTGATACTGTTAAAGATGATGACATTATAAACGAATTAAAAGAGTTAGATATATCTAATATGACACCTATGGATGCATTAAATACATTATATAAACTTCAAAATAAGTTAAGGAACCGTTGGTAATAGTTGTTAATGTTTAGAAATAAAAGGATGAGGTGAACTATGGCACATATAAATGTTCTTGATAAATCTACTGTGGATAAGATTGCAGCCGGAGAGGTTGTAGACAGACCATCATCAATTGTTAAGGAAGTTTTAGAAAATGCAATTGATGCCAGGGCAACTGCGGTTACGGTTGAGATAAAAGATGGTGGTATTTCATTTATCAGAATTACGGATAATGGACAGGGAATAGAAAAAGATGATATAAAAAATGCTTTTTTAAGACATGCTACTAGCAAAATTAAGAATGTAGAAGATTTATTAAGTGCCAGTTCGTTAGGATTTCGTGGAGAGGCATTATCAAGTATTGCTGCCGTTACACAGTTAGAATGTATTACGAAGACTCCTTCTGATTTAACAGGAATACGATATGTGATTGAGGGTGGAGAAGAAAAATGTCTTGAGGAAGTCGGTGCACCTACAGGAACAACATTTATTATAAGAAATTTGTTCTATAATACACCAGCACGACGTAAATTTTTAAAATCAGCTACAACAGAGGCATCATATATAAGTAGCATAGTGGAGAAAATTGCCCTTTCACATCCAGAAGTTTCAATCAGGTTTATTAACAATAATCAAAATAAACTTCATACATCGGGTAATAATAAATTAAATGAAATTATATATTCTATATATGGACGAGATGTTGCTGCAAATATATTAGAGATAGACGATATAGCAATGAATATGCATCTTACAGGATATATCGGGAAACCGATTGTCTCAAGAGGCAACAGAAATAATATGGTATACTTCATTAATGGCAGATTTATAAAAAGTAAAATTATAAATAATGCAATTGAGGAAGCATATAAGCCATATATGATGCAGCATAATTATCCATTCTGTGTATTACATTTTCAGATAGACAACTATCTTATAGATGTAAATGTTCATCCGTCTAAAATGGAGATTCGTTTTGAGAATCCAATGGATATATATAATATTTTCTATAATGCGATTTCGGCAGCACTTAGCAGACGTGAATTAATTCCTGAGGTAGCAGAGGCAGATTCGGGTAATTCTAAGAAAGCTCATGTACAAACTATTACAAATAATGTCAATAATATTGAAAGCAATATAAATAACATTGAAAACAATGTGAAAAATATTGAGAATATTGAAAACGATGTGAAAAATATTGAGAATATTGCAAATGCGATTACAACAAAGGAAAAACAACAGCCTAAAAGACATATAAGAGAACCTGAACCATTTGAAATCAGAAGAAATATGTTAAATGATATAGAAAGGGTCTCATATGCTTCAGAAAATGATAGCGTAGCAGATATATCTATGGTTGCTGATGGTGCAGATGATTATAATGCAATACCAGTACAGGGGCAGACTGAACAGATAGATTTATTCAATGATGTTTTCTTGTCTAAAAAAGAACGTAAGAAGCATAAAATGATAGGACAACTTTTCGATACTTACTGGCTTATTGAGTATGATAACAATTTATATATAATTGACCAGCATGCGGCTCATGAAAAGGTACTATACGAAAAGACGTTGAAGTCATTTAAGAATAAAGAGATTACCTCGCAGCAGATTAATCCTCCGATTATACTTACATTATCAATGGAGGAGGAAAATATAATTAACAGATTCAGTGATGAATTCGAAAGATTCGGCTATGAAATCGAGCCATTTGGTGGTAAGGACTATGCTGTACGTGCTGTACCTGCTAATCTGTATTCTATTGGACAGAAAGAACTATTAATGAGTCTTATTGATTCACTTACAGAGACTTCTGCAGAATTAAAATCAGATTTAATAACAGAGAAGATTGCTTCAATGTCCTGCAAGGCAGCAGTTAAAGGTAATAATCGTCTATCAGTTGAAGAGGCTAATGCATTAATAGAACAATTATTGCAACTAGACAATCCTTATAATTGTCCTCATGGACGACCTACTATTATATCAATGAGTAAATATGAAATTGAGAAGAAATTCAAAAGAATAGTGTAACAGAACAGAGGATAGTGTGAAAGAATTGTGCTGATGCACCAATTCTTTCACACAGCTATTTGTTTCAGAGCGAAAACAAATAGCTGTTTATGGCAAGTCAGAAATCGCCTACGCGAATTTCTGACCGCCTCTTTGCGACAAGTTGCTCAGAATAGAGGATTAGTGAAAAATGAATAATCTAAATAAGAAACCATTAGTTATAATAACAGGACCGACAGGTGTTGGTAAAACGGATATATCGATTGATATTGCTAAGAAAATTAATGGTGAAATTATAAGTGCAGATTCGATACAGATATATAAATATATGGATATAGGTTCGGCTAAAATAACTAAAGAGGAAATGGATGGAATAAAGCATTATCTGGTAGATGAACTTAATCCTGATGAAGAGTTCAATGTGTATATGTTTAAAACAATGTCTAAGAGAGCTATGGAAGAAATATATGCTAAAGGTAAAATTCCGATAATTGTTGGAGGAACTGGCTTCTATATACAGAGTATACTTTATGATATTGAGTTTTCTGATGAAGAAGAGAAAGATGATAGTATCCGTAAGAAGTATGAGCAGTTAGCAAAGGAAAAAGGCAATTTATATGTCCATAAGCTTTTAGAAGAGGTAGATAAGGAGTCAGCAGATTCAATACATGAGAATAATTTAAAACGTGTAATTCGTGCCTTAGAATATTTTGAAGTGAATCACGAAAAGATTTCTGTTCATAATTCCAGGGAAGCTTCTAAGAAATCACCATATAATTTCGTCTATTTTGTACTTAACAGGCAGAGAGATGTGTTATATGAAAGAATAGATAAGCGTGTAGATATGATGATTGAACAGGGACTTGTAAATGAAGTTAAGAATCTGTTGAATTTAGGATACATGCCTGACTTAGTATCTATGCAGGGCTTAGGATATAAGGAAATTGTTGCATATCTTAATGGAGAATATACATTAGATGAAGCAGTTGAGATAATTAAGCGAGATACAAGACATTTTGCAAAACGCCAGCTTACGTGGTTCAGACGTGAGAAAGAAGTTACTTTTATGAATTATGAAGATTATGGTAATGACAAAGGATTAGTTAGTAATGCTATGGTTGAAATAATGCATAAAAAAGCAATAATAGATAATAATTAAATAACATTTATTATTGAATATAAATATCATGGTATCAGAATAGTGCATTTGTTCTAAGCACGGCTAAAATTTTGATGTCGAAATTTATAAATATTATATTAATAGAAAGTATAGAGAAAAACAATGAATGAATTAAAAGATAAAATGTATAATGGTTTAGGAATATCAAAGCAAGTTCTTGATTTCTGTACTGAAATTGAGGAAAGGTTACAAGACAGATTTAAGGAATTTGATGAAAAGGCAGAATATAACCAGTTAAAGGTTATTAAGGCAATGCAGGAAGCAAGGGTAAGTGATGTACATTTCTCAGCTTCATCTGGTTATGGATATAATGACTTAGGAAGAGATACATTAGAAGAAGTGTATGCGAAAGTATTTAATACAGAAGCAGCACTTGTACGTCCGCAGATAACTTGCGGAACCCATGCACTTGCACTTGCGCTTGCTTCTAATCTAAGACCTGGTGATGAGTTGTTATCAGTATCAGGAAAGCCTTATGACACATTAGAGGAAGTTATTGGAATAAGACCATCTGTTGGTTCACTTAAAGAATTTGGAGTTACATATTCACAGGTAGATTTATTACCGGATGGCTCGTTTGACAAAGAGGGAATAAAAAAGGCAATTAATCCTAAAACTAAACTTATAGCAATTCAGCGTTCGAAAGGATATCTTCCTAGAAGAACTCTTTCACCATATGAAATAGGTGATGTTATAAAATTTATTAAAGAAATTAATCCTGAATTAATAGTGATGGTAGATAACTGTTATGGTGAATTCGTAGAATATGATGAACCGAGTGATTTTGGTGCAGATATGACAGTAGGTTCACTTATTAAGAATCCGGGTGGGGGACTTGCACCTATAGGTGGATACATTGTAGGAACTAAAGAATGTATTGAACAGGCGTCGTACAGACTTACAGCTCCAGGACTTGGAAGAGAAGTCGGTGCAACATTAGGTGTGACACAGAGCTTTTTCCAGGGATTATTCTTAGCACCTACTGTAGTAAGCGGAGCTTTAAAGGGTGCTGTATTTGCAGCTAATATATATGAGAAGTTAGGCTTTAAAGTAGTTCCTGATGGCAGTGAACCAAGATATGATATAATTCAGGCCATAGAATTCGGCCGTCCAGAGGGAGTTATTGAATTCTGTAAAGGTATACAGGCAGCAGCTCCGGTTGACAGCTTTGTTACACCAGAGCCATGGGCAATGCCAGGATATGATAGCGATGTAATTATGGCAGCAGGTGCATTTATTCAGGGTTCATCAATTGAACTTAGTGCAGATGGACCTATTAAGCCACCTTATGCAGTTTATTTTCAGGGTGGTCTTACATGGTATCATGCGAAACTTGGCATAATAAATTCTTTACAAAAATTAGTAGATGCGGGTATTGTTAAATTATAATTATTATGCTATTATAAAAAAGATTTTAGCAATTTTCTTTTTTGAATCTGGAGAGAATAATTGATGAAAGGATGATGAAGATAACATCGATTAAGGAAATCAGAAAAGAAAACAGACCTTATGAGAAATTTTTACTCAAAGGTCCCGAGGCTCTTACAGATTCAGAGCTTCTTGCAATTATAATCAGGACAGGTACTTATAATATGACATCTGTAGAATTATCAGATGCAGTATTATCAATGTCTAAATCGGATAATATATTAGGAATAACAAATTTGTCTTTAAAGGAATTACAGAGTATTAAAGGAATAGGACTTGTGAAAGCTACGCAGATAAAGTGTGTGGCAGAATTAAGCAGACGTATTTCTAAAGGAAACATTCCACTTGATAAAGAATTTATTTCACCTGAGATAATTGCAAATTATTATATGGAAGACTTAAGACACCTTGAAACTGAGCGCCTGCTTGTAGTAATGCTTAATACGAAGCACAGATTCCTAGGTGATTTTGAATTGTCTAAAGGGACGGTTAATGCATCAATGGCATCCCCAAGAGAGGCATTTATAGAAGCACTTAGGACAGGTGCAGTATATATAATACTGCTGCATAATCACCCTAGTGGTGACCCGACACCTAGCCGTGAAGATATAGTAACGACAAAGCGTATGAAAGAGGCGGGAAATATTATCGGTATTAATCTGATAGACCACATAATTATTGGCGATAATAAATATATAAGTCTGAAACAAATTGGATTGTTTTAGAAAATGGAGGAGAATAATGGCACAACATTCATATGGTATAGATTTAGGTACCAGCAATTTTAAAATTTTTGGATTAACAAATAAGAAAATAATAAATGAGAAAAACGTTATTGCTAAGAAGAACAAAGATGAAGTATTTCAGTTCGGTGACCTGGCATTTGAAATGTATGAGAAAGCACCTGAGAATATCGAGGTATCATTTCCTGTTAAATTTGGTGTAATTGCAGATATTAAGAATATGGATATTTTATTCGAAAGATTTTTCAAGAAATTAAATGGTAAAGGCATTACGGGTTCATCGAATTTCTGTATTGCAGTTCCTACTGATATTACAGAAGTAGAGAAAAGAGCCTTTTATGATATGATCGCGGAATCAAGAGTAAAGGCAAAACATATCAGTGTAGTTGAAAAGCCGATTGCAGATGCAGTTGGTGTAGGAATTGATGTTGAAAGTCCAAGAGGTAATCTTATTGTAAATATAGGTGCAGACACAACAGAGATTTCTGTAATATCATTAGGTGGAATTGTCTTAAGCAAGTTAATTAAAACAGGTGGTTCTAAATTAGATGATACAATCTGTAGCATTGTAAGAAAAAAATATAATCTTGTAATAGGAAGAAGAACAGCAGAACAAATTAAGATTAATCTTGCAGATGCTATTAATGTTTCATCAAGTTCATATGTTGCCTTTGGAAGGAATATTGTAACAGGACTTCCAGCAAGCAAGGAGATAAGTTCAGAACTTGTTTTTGAAGCGATTCAGGAATGTTTACATTCTATTATAGATTCTATTAAAGTTATCTTAGAGAGAACTCCGCCTGAACTTGCTGCTGATATAATTAACACAGGGGTATATCTTACAGGTGGTTCTTCATTAATCCAGAATATCGGACAGTTAATTACTAATGAAACAGGATTAAAGATTAATCTTGATGATGAACCTGAAGAGACAGTTATAAGAGGAATTGCTGAAATATTATCGAATAATAAGCTTAGTGAATTAATGTATGTTCCAAGAGAGAAACAATATAACTAAAAGACTATCAGAGGTATATTATTTTGAGAAGACGAGAAAAAAAAGAATTTCCAATTAAATATGTTTTATTCATTTTAACATTCCTTTGTTTTGTGCTTATTGTTTCTTCATTTGTATTTAAAGGATTTGCAACACCAGTTAAATCGGTTGCAACATATGTCATGACGCCAGTTACAAAGGGTATGAATGAAGTTGGAAAGTGGCTTACTGACAGAGCTGCAGATATAAAGGAACTTAAGAATATAAAAAGTGAGAATAAGAGTCTTAAAGAACAAATATTAGACTTACAAAATAAGAATGCATTATCAGTTGAAGATCAGAATGAGTTAGACCAGTTAAGAAAATTATATAAACTTAGTGAACAATATTCTGATTACGAGACGGTTGGTGCAAGAATTATCAGTAAGGACACAAGTAACTGGTATTCAACTTTTACAATTGATAAAGGAAGTAAGGATGGAATAGAAGTCGATATGAACGTTATCGGTGACGGAGGGCTTGTCGGAATCGTAAGTGAAGTTGGTGATAATTATTCTATAATCCGTTCAATTATTGATGATGAGAGCAATGTCAGTGCACAGTTTGCTTCAACATCTGATAAATGTATTGTAAAAGGAAGTCTGCAGTTAATTAATGATGGAATACTTCAGGTATTTAATATTAATAAGAATGCTAATGTAAATGAGGGTGATATGATTATCACATCTAATATAAGCAGTAAATTCTTACCGGGTATTTTGATAGGATATGTTAAAGATATTTCTGATGATTCTAATAATCTGACGAAGTCAGCATATGTTACTCCGGTAGTTGATTTTGCACATTTAGATATTGTTCTTATTATCAAACAACAGAAATTTACCGGTGAACAGTAGATAACGATTTAATCGTGGAAATGAGGTATATATGCTTCGGAAAATTATATTAGGCATTTCAATATTTGTATTTTATCTGTTACAATGCACAGTATTTAAAGCACTTTCGTTAGCATCAGTATCACCGAACCTTTTACTCATACTTACATTTGCAGCAGGATTTATGCGTGGTAAGAAAGAGGGAATGTTTGTTGGTTTTTTCAGTGGTCTGGTACTTGATATATTCTATGGGCAGGTAATTGGATTTAATGCATTATTGTATATGTATATCGGTTACATAAATGGCTTCTTTAATTCTATGTTCTATGATGAAGATGTTACGTTGCCTATCGGACTTGTATTCGGAAGTGACTTTGTGTATTCATTCTTCTATTATGTATTCAATTTTATGCTTAGAAACCGTTTAAATTTCATATATTATCTGATTCACATTATTTTACCAGAAATGATATATACAGTAGTTATTACACTTTTAATATATCGGATTATGTTAAAGATAAACCGTAAATTAGAAGCCTATGAGAAAAGGAGTGCAACAAAATTTGGTTAAAGAATTTTTTGAATATATATTAAGTATCTTAAAATCAAGATTGTTCGTATTAGGAATTATTGTTGTGTTATTATTCTCAGTTCTGATGATAAGAATATTTAATGTACAGATTGTAAATGGAGAATATTATTTAGAAAATTACATCCAGATGGCAGAACGTGAGGTCCTTACATCCGGAACAAGAGGAATTATATACGATAGAAATGGTGAAGTCCTTGCATATAACAAACTTGCATATGCAATTGAAATTGAGGATGATATAAGTGATTCCACAGAAAATAAGGATAAAAAGCTTAATGAGATAATATCTGAAACCATTAATATAATTACATCAAATGGTGATACATTGATTAATGATTTTCCTATTATTCTTAATACAAATAATGAATTTGAATTTTCTGTATCTTCTGATAATGAAAGATTAAGATTCTTAAGAGATATTTATGGAAAAAAATCGATAAGTGAATTAGATACTAAAAAAGAGACACTGTCAACATCTACGGCAGATGATGTAATGAAATATCTTTGTGGTGAAAAGATGTTTGATATATCAGATGAATATGATAAGGCAGAACAGATTAAGATTGCTATGGTAAGATATAATCTGTCACTTAATCGTTTTCAGAAGTATATTTCTACTAAGATAGCTTCAAATGTATCTGAGGAGACTGTGGCAGCTATCTATGAGGCACAGGCAGAGTTAAAAGGTGTAACTGTATCTGAAGAGACTGTAAGAGTATACAATGACAGTGTATATTTTGCACATATATTAGGTTATACAGGTACGATATCAGAAGATCAGTTAGCAGAGTTAAATTCTGATGGTGGCAGCTATATCAGTTCAGATGTCGTAGGTAAATCAGGAATAGAAAAAGAAATGGAATCTTATCTTCAGGGAACTAAAGGTAAGAGTACAATATTTGTAGATAATACCGGACGAATTCTTGAAAATGTAAGTAAGACAGATGCCAAGGCAGGAAATGATGTGTATTTAACGCTTGATGCTAAATTACAAAAGGCTGGATATACGATATTAGAACAGAAACTTGCAGGTATTTTATATTCGAAAATAGTTAATTATGATGTGACACCAAGTGAGGATATGAAGACAATCCCTATTCCGGTCAAAGATGTCTACTATCAGATTATCAATAATAATGTTGTAGATTTGAATAAGTTCGGACTGGAGTCTGCATCAGATAATGAGAAGAATATTTATGCGAAATTCGCAGCAAAACAGTCAGGTGTTATTAACTGGGTATATAGTGAACTTACAACTGATACACCAGAGGCACTCTCTGCGTTACCTGAAGAGAATAATACTTATTTGTCATATATATATACAAAATTAGCAGATACCGAGGGTATAATTAACAAAAAAGCAATTGATAGTGAAGATGAAACATATCAGAAATGGACTAATGAAACAATTAGTTTAAGAGAATTTCTGTTATATGCCATTTCTAAGAACTGGATAAATACTTCTAAGATATTTGACTCTTCAGAAGTTAAATATTCTGATACAGATGAAATCTATAATAAATTAGTAGAACACATTTACAATAGTCTTCCGACTGATACAGGCTTTAGCAAAAAGATTTATTATTATCTTATCTATAGTGGTTCAATTAGTGGTAATCAGGTATGTATGTTATTATATGACCAGAATGTTCTAGAATATGATGAAGCAGCTTATACAGCACTTAGAAGTGGAAGTTCTGCATTTGAATTTATCAGGGAACAGATTAAACAGATTAAAATTACACCTGCACAGTTAGCACTTGATCCTTGTTCAGGTTCGTTAGTCGTAACAGATACTAATTCAGGTGATGTACTTGCATTAGTAACATATCCAAGCTATGATAATAATAAATTGTCGGGTTCAGTAGATGCAGTATATTGGAAACAGTTAAATAGTGATTTGTCACTTCCGCTATATAACAGAGCAACCCAAACGAGGACTGCACCAGGTTCTACTTTTAAGATGCTTTCGGCCATAACAGGATTAGAAGAAGGCTATCTGACACCAGGAAGAACAATTACAGACCTTGGTGAATTCAAGAAAATCACACCATCGCCAAAATGTTGGAGATATCCGGGTAATCATGGTTCAATTAATGTCTCACAGGCACTTGAACACTCATGTAACTATTTCTTCTACGAAGTTGGCTATGAACTTAGTATTGACGAGCATGGAGGTTTTAGCAGTGATTTAGGATTGTCTAAGCTTAAAAAATACGGTGTGCAACTTGGACTTACTACAAAATCAGGTGTTGAGATTGAAGAAAATGAACCACTTTTCAGTACCGATAACTCAGTACGTTCAGCAATTGGACAGGGTTCAAATAGTTTTGCTAACATCCAGCTTGCAAGATATGTGAATACAGTTGCAAATAGTGGACATAATTATCAGTTGACACTACTTAATAAGGTTATTGATACAGATGGTAATCTTATTAAACAATATGAGCCTACATTAACTAATACAACTAATTTCAGTCAGTCGACCTGGGATGCCGTTCATTATGGTATGAGACTTGTTATAACAGGTGGTACTGCAAAAGGAACATTTAATGGTTTCCAGATAAATGTGGCGGGTAAATCCGGTACTGCACAGGAGAATAAGTTGCGTTCAAACCACTCAGTATTCGTGGCATATGCTCCTTATGAGAATCCTGAAATCGCCTTAAGTGTATTAATTCCTAATGGTGAGTCATCAGGATATACGGCAGAGGTTGTACGTGATACAATCAAATACTACTATGGACTTACAACTGATGAAGAATTATATGGTGGTATAGCATCAATACCTACATCGGGTGTAACGAACGATTAAGACATATAATAGCCATTATGTTAGCAGGAAAGGAATGAAAATTCAAAAAATGAAAAATTCTGTAGTGATAAAAGGAAATAAATATGGTATTATAGTTATGTTAGATAAAAATATACCATTTGATAATTTGTTGGCAGATATTGCTGAAAAATTTAAAGAATCATCAAAGTTTCTTGGTAACTCATCTATGGGAATTACTTTTGAGGGCAGATTTCTTGATAATAATGAGATACGTCAGGTCCTTGATACAATAGCAGATAATTCAGATTTGAATATTGTATGTGTTGTCGATAATGACAAGGAGCGCGAGGAATATTTCAAAAAAACAGTTGATCAGCATTTGAATGATTTGTCGAATAATGATGGACAGTTCTATAGAGGAACCTTACGTTCAGGACAGGTAATCGAAAGTGAAGGAAGCATAGTGATTCTTGGTGATGTTAATCCAGGTGCAAAGGTAATTTCATCAGGTAATGTAATAATACTTGGTTCTCTTAAGGGAACAGTATATGCAGGTGTTACCGGTGACTCTACATCATTTGTAGTGGCATTAGAGATGGAACCTATGCAGATAAGAATTGGTGATTACATTGCAAGAGCATCAGATGATGCTAAAAAGGCT
The DNA here is from genome assembly GCF_025567085.1 of Bovifimicola ammoniilytica. Lineage (NCBI taxonomy): Bacteria > Bacillati > Bacillota > Clostridia > Eubacteriales > Bovifimicola > Bovifimicola ammoniilytica. Next base: position 326,715 of record NZ_JAOQJN010000004.1, read on the forward strand.
AAGGATTCTAAAAATAAAAAGAATAAACCTGAAACAAAGATTGCATTTGTAGAAAATGGTAATATTTATATAGAACCACTTAATAAAGAAGTTTTAAATGATATTCATTTTAACTAAACAATAAAACTTGGGAGGAATTGTTACAATGAGTGAAGTAATTGTAGTAACATCAGGAAAAGGCGGCGTTGGTAAGACAACTACAACAGCCAACGTAGGTACAGGTTTAGCTATGCTGAACAAGAAAGTAGTATTGATTGACACAGATATAGGATTAAGAAATCTTGACGTCGTAATGGGGCTTGAGAATAGAATCGTATATAATCTTGTTGATGTTGTAAAAGGCAATTGTCGTGCAAAACAGGCAATGATTAAGGATAAACGTTATCCTAACTTATTCTTATTACCATGTGCTCAGGCAGGCGATAAGAACAGTGTATCTCCTGAAGAGATGAAAAAATTAACAGATGAATTAAGAGACGAATTTGATTACATAATTCTTGACTGTCCTGCAGGTATTGAGCAAGGCTTTAAGAATGCCATAGCAGGCGCAGACAGAGCAATTGTTGTTACAATGCCTGAAGTATCAGCTATTCGTGATGCAGACAGAATTATTGGATTATTAGAAGCAAATGAGAAGAAACGTGCTGACCTTGTAGTTAATAGAATCCGTATGGATATGGTTAAAAAAGGTGAGATGATGTCAATTGATGATGTTGTGGATATTCTTGCAATTGATTTAATTGGTGCTGTGCCTGATGATGAGAATATCGTTATTGCAACTAATAACGGTGAACCATTAGTTGGTTCTGACAGTCTTGCCGGACAGGCATATATGAATATTTGTAAACGTATTCTTGGTGAAGAAGTTCCATTACTTGATTTAGATAAGAAGCAGGGCTTTTTCGCAAGATTATTTAAGAAAAACTAAGGGGGTGTAAGTATGAGTATCTTTGATATGTTCAAGAAGAAACCTTCTGGAAATGTCGCAAAAGACAGACTCAAGTTATTACTTGTATCAGACAGAGCAAATTGCTCACCAGAGATTATGGAATTGATTAAGAATGATATAATTAATGTAATTAAAAAGTATATGGAAATTGATTGTGACGGACTTGATATCCAGATAACACAGACAGAGTCAGATAGCTCTAATGGTGCAGTTCCTGCACTTATCGCTAACATTCCAATCAAAGAAGTAAGACATAGTGCTGAAAAGGAAAATAAATAAAACATGGCAAGAATATTTGAAACTTTGAAAAGTTACAAATTCAGACATTTTAATATCAGATTACTAATCTGGGTATGTGCATTAACTGTTATTGGTATACTTGCAATAGCGAGTGCGACAGATTCAGACATATATGAGAAGAAACAGATTATGGGTTTTGCGATGGGGCTATTTATAATGGTTATAGCCTGTCTTGTAAGTTATAAATTCATTTTGAAGTTCTCGTGGGCATTTTATTTTCTGAATCTTATATTACTTATATGGGTAAAAGTCGCAGGTGCAAATAAAATGGGTGCTACCAGATGGATAGATTTAGGTTTTATCCAGTTACAGCCATCGGAATTCACAAAGATATTTCTAATATTATTTTTTGCAAGATATTTATGTAAATATAAAGACCGCCTTAATACATTACCTGTAATTGGTGGAGCAGTGGTATTATTTGCAATTCCACTTGCATTAGTATTAAAACAGCCGGATTTATCTACGAGTATTGTTATTTCACTTACATTTTGTGCAATAATGTATATGGCAGGACTCAGTTATAAGATAATCGGTGGCGTACTTGCAGTTGCAATTCCAGTTGCAGTTGTTTTAATATATCTGATTATGCAGCCAAACCAGAAAATAATCGAAGAATATCAGTACAACAGAATTATTGGTTTCTATGATGAAAATAATGAGGTCGCTGAAAGAATTAATTACCAGCAGAAGAACTCTGTTATGGCAATCGGTTCAGGCGGACTTTGGGGAAAAGGTTTAAACAATAACACGACAACAAGTGTTAAAAATGGTAATTATATATCAGAACCACAGACAGACTTCATCTTCTGTATAGTAGGTGAGGAATTAGGGTTTGTAGGTGCTTCGGCAGTTATAATACTGCTCTTGTTAATAATACTTGAGTGCTTTTATATCGGAACAAATGCACCTGATATGGCAGGTAAACTTATCGCCTGTGGATTTGGTTTTCTGTTAGCCATTCAATCGTTTGTAAATATTGGTGTAGTTACAAGAATTATTCCGAATACCGGATTACCATTACCATTTGTAAGTTATGGACTCAGCTCATTACTAAGTCTGTTTGCATGTATTGGTGTAATTCTTAATATCGGACTTCAGCGAAAAGAAATTATATAACAGTAGGAGGTAGCTTATGAACATTGGATTAATAGCACATAATTCCAAGAAAAAACTTATGCAGAACTTGTGTATTGCTTATCGCGGAATATTATGCAAAAATGAATTATATGCAACAGCAACAACAGGCAGGCTTATAGAAGAGGTAGCAAATTTGAATGTTCACAAGTTTTTAGCAGGACATCTCGGAGGTGTCCAGCAGATGTGCTCACAAATAGAACAAAACCAGTTAGATATGATTATATTTATCAGAGACCCACAGACACCACAGTCTCATGAGCCTGATGTAAATAATATTTTCAGATTATGTGATATGCATAATATTCCTTTAGCTACCAACTTAGCTACAGCGGAGATGTTAATCAAATCACTTGAACGTGGTGATTTAGATTGGCGTGATGTATATAGATAATTAGAGTATAGACTTTAGAATATATATAAACCGCATTTGTTTTAAAATTAAAGACCTGCGTATATGAACTGTCCTTAACTAACGTCACAGGCCGTCATATATTGCAGGTCTTTATGGTTATTATACTTGAATTATGGTTATCAGATTATTTCGTTATTTTAGTGTCTGCAAATTTTATAATATTATTTCTGTTTTAGTTAGAGAGCGTAGTAAGATTTACATTATTCAGCTATATCTCTGACTCTTCCGAACATACTTATAAGGTATAATCCGCAGATACCCACAACAGCATAAATGATTCTTGAAATTAATGTCATATTGCCAAATAGAAATGCAACGAGGTCTAATCTGAAGAAACCAATTAAGCCCCAGTTAATTGCACCTATAATAGCTATTGTAAGTAATGTATAATCTAAGCCTTTTGAATTCATTTTAATCATCCTTTCTAAGAGATATTCTATATCATCTATTATTAACAGTTATAATAAAAATTATTAAAATATTTATAAATTTATATAATTTATTAATATGTGATTGACTAAAAAACAAGATTATTAGATAATATTATACAGAGTCATTGAAAATATGGAGGTAAAAGTGAGAACTAAGAATAAACGAATTGTAAGATATAAGAAACCTTTAAATATAAATATTGGTATGATAATTCTGACTCTTGTTTTTTTATATCTGGGTATAAATTGTATAATCTATCTTTCAAGAGATAAGATATCTATATATGAGGTAACAAAGGGACAGAGTGAAGAGATAGCAGGTATAGCTACAACAGGAATTGCTCTTAGGACAGAGAATGTAACTAATGCACCTGCCTCAGGATATATTAATTATTATATTAAAGAAGGAACAAAAGTATCAGTAGGAAATACATTATATACAATAGATGAAAATGGTGATTTCTCTGAGAGATTAGAAAATGCAGCCGAGAATGATTCGATGCTTACAAATGAAAATCTGTCAGAAATCAAAACAGATATATCAAAATTTGTTTCATCATATGATTCTAAAAAATTTGATGAAGTTTATGATTTTAAATATAATCTTGATGCAACTTTATTAGAAAATATTAATCTTAATAACTTATCAACTATAAATGAATCAATAACAGCTAATGGAGGTGCAGCTTTATCACTAAATAAAGCCGACCGTTCAGGAATTGTTGAATTCTATATTGATGGTTATGAGGGACTTACAAATGATAAGATAACAGATGATTTATTTGATGAGAAAGCCTATAATAAGAATCCTATAAAGTCAGGAAGCAGTGTTGAAAGCGGAAAGCCTATTTATAAGACTATTGATAATGAGGAATGGGAGATAGTTATTCCATTAACTAAGAAGCAGGCTGAGGATTATAAGGATACAACTGTAGTAGACATATCATTTCCATCGGAGGGAATTAAAACCTCAGCATATTTCAGTATTATAGATAATAATGGCTCGAAATATGGTATAATCGGTCTTAGACGTTATATGATTCAATTTGTAGGAGATAGATTTATTAATATAAAGATTGATAGTGATAAAAAAGAAGGACTTAAAGTACCAAAGACGGCAATAGTTAAAAAAGATTATTACGAAATTCCGATTGATTATATTACAAATGGCGGAGATACCAGTGATGAAGGATTTATGAAAGAAGAAATTGTTAATAATGAGACAAAATCTGTTTTTGTAGCTGCTTCAATCGTATCTAGAAATGATACCATTTGCTATGTAGAAACATCTGACAAATTACAAAAAGGAGATGTTATAGCAAAACCTAATTCAACCGACAGATATCAGATAGATAAAACAGAGAAATTAGCAGGTGTATATAATGTTAATACAGGATATACAACTTTCAGATATGTTAAAATTCTATCAGAAAAAAATGGTTATTATATAGTTGAGTCTGGTTCTAAATATGGATTACAGGTATATGACCAGATAGTTTTAAATGCGTCATTAGTTAAGGAAAATCAAGTTATTTTTAAATAAAAGTATTAAAAAAAGTTTTAAAATAAAAGGAGTTGTGACACTATGATTAAAGACAACATAAGTACAGTACAGGCAAATATTGATAGTGCGTGTAAAAGAGTAGGAAGAGATTCTAAAGAGGTCACATTGATTGCCGTAAGTAAAACTAAACCTGTTTCAGATATCGAAGAGGCATATGCAACAGGAACAAGAGATTTTGGTGAAAATAAGGTTCAGGAGCTTGATGAGAAATATCCGGTTTTGCCTGATGATATAAGATGGCATCTTATAGGTCATCTGCAGAGAAATAAAGTTAAATATATAGTCGATAAAGTTCATCTTATCCATTCTGTTGATTCAGTAAGATTAGCTGAACAGATTAGTGTTGAAGCAGTAAAGAAAAATGTATCAGTAAATATTCTGGTTCAGGTAAATGTTGCAAATGAAGAGACAAAATTTGGATTAAGTGAAGAAGAGACAATAAATATTGTAACAGAGATAAGTAAGTTATCTAATGTACATATAAAGGGACTTATGACAATTGCACCTTATACTGAGAATCCTGAAAGTAATAGACAATATTTCAGGGAATTAAAGCAATTATCAGTAAAGATTGACAACTTACATATAGATAATGTCGAAATGAAAGAGCTTTCAATGGGAATGACAGGTGACTATGAAGTAGCAGTAGAAGAGGGAGCAACTTTAGTAAGAGTTGGTACGGGGATTTTTGGTAACAGAAATTACAATATATAGCCATAAATCAGTATAAACTGGTTGACATAAGCACCAAAAACAAGGATAATAGTAATAATTAAATATAACTCATTGACGTACTTATGTATGTCATGGATTAATCAAAATATACGTCATTAGCATATTTATGTATGATGTATATTAATCAAAATATATTAGATGGCATATGTTATGTATGCCGGTTGGAGGTAATTTATGAGTATAACAGATAAGTTTTTAAGTTTTATGAAACTGAATGATGAAGATGATTATGATGATTATGATGAAGAAGATGAATATGAGGTTCCAAAGAGACAGCCTAAAGCTTCTAAACGATATGATGATATAGATGATTATTCAAAGGAAACAGTATCAAGAACAGCACCAAGACCTAAACAGGTTAAGCCTAAAGTTGTACCTATTAGAGGTAAGAATGGTATGGAGGTTTGTGTTATTAAACCATCTACTATAGAAGATGGAAGAGAGATAACAAATACTCTTGTTTCAGGACGAGCTGTTGTATTAAACTTAGAAGGAATCCATGTTGAACTTGCACAGAGAATAATTGATTTTACATCAGGTTCATGCTTCGCAATTGATGGAAATATGCAGAAGGTTTCTAATTACATATTTATTGCAACTCCACCATCAGTAGAGATTTCAGGAGATTTCCAGGAAATTCTCAATGGTAATGCAAATGTAACAGAAATGTAATTGAGGTGTATATATGTCCGTTATTTTACCGGTAAGTTTCAATAATAAGCCTTGCTATAATATACTTATAGAGAAGGACTATGAAAAATTTTATGAAGAAGTACAGAAGTTTGATATATTAAACCGTCGCTTGTGTATTGTCACAGAGACTAACGTAGGACCACATTATGCTAATCAATTAAGAGACAGATTAGCAGGACTTTGCAAAGAAGTGTATATATTTACATTTGATGCAGGTGAAAGTAGTAAAAATCTTGATGTGGTCTATAAGTTATATGAATTTTTGATACAAAATAAATTTGACAGAAAAGATGTCTTAATTGCACTTGGTGGTGGTGTAGTTGGAGATTTAACAGGATTTACGGCTGCAACATATCTTAGAGGTATAAGATTTATTCAGATGCCTACATCATTACTTTCACAGGTTGATAGTAGTATTGGAGGTAAGACAGGTGTCGATTTTAATGGTTATAAGAATATGGTTGGTGCATTTTATCAGCCTATATTAGTTTATATTAATATTGAGACCTTAAAGACCTTGCCAATTCGCGAATATTTATCTGGAATGGGAGAGATAATTAAACATGGTTTTATTAAAGACAAGGATTATCTCAAGTGGCTTAATGATAATTCTGAACATATTCTTAATTTAGAATATGATGCATTAGAATATATGATATGCGAAAGTTGTATGATTAAGAGAGCTGTTGTTGAATATGATCCTAAGGAGACACTTGGCGAAAGAGCTTTACTTAATTTTGGACATACACTTGGACATGCTATCGAGAAGAATTCTAACTTTTCATTATTACATGGAGAATGTGTAGCACTTGGTATGCTTGCTGCATTAGAGATTTCATATACAAAAGGTTATATAAGTGAGAAAGATTTGGAATTCAGTAAAAGTATTATTAGAAAATATAATTTGCCTACGACAGTAGAGGGATTATCCAAGACTGAAGTAGTAGAGGCAACTAAATCAGATAAGAAGATGGAGGCTGATACTATTAAGTTTATTCTTCTTAAGAGTCTTGGTAATGCTATTATCGATACATCAGTATCTATTGAAGAGATGGATAATTCTTTAGAAGGTATTGTATTATAAACTATTAATTTAACTGATGTATTTATATTAATGATATATTATACTGCAGTTATCTAGTATCTGCTTTAGGTAATCTACTTAATTGAAAGGAATAAACAGAATAATAATGCAGAGTAGTAAGAAAAAGTTGACTAAATACTTATTATTAAGTATTTTAACTATAATTCTGGTAGGTATTGACCAGATATCAAAGTATCTGATTGTTAACAGACTTAATATTGAGAAGAATTATCCAGTTATTCCGCAATTAATATCCTTTGAATATCTTGAGAATAGAGGTGTTGCATTTGGAATTATGGATGGAAAGATGACTCTTATTACAATAGTTGTAATTCTTGTTACAATTGGAATAATTTATATTATTAAGCTATTACAGAATTCTATATATCGCAATTATGATTTATCTAAGAAATTTTCGTTTCTGCAGATATTATGTACATTTATGATTGCAGGTGCGATTGGAAATCTAATAGACAGAATCAGATTAGGATATGTAGTTGACTTTATAAAGTTTGACTTTATTGATTTTCCAACTTTTAATATTGCAGATTGCTATGTTGTAGTGGCAACCATATTAGTATTTATTATTTTAATGTTTTTTACGGACGAAAATGAATTCGAGAGTTTATTTCATAAGGAAGTTTAAATAAATGAACACGTTTTTTGATAAAATAATTGTTGATTTTCTTGCAGATGGTACAAGAATTGATAAGTACATTTCAACATTATATCCTGATATATCAAGAACACATATTCAAAGGTTGATTGCAGAACAATTTATATTAGTTAATGACTCAGTCGTTAAGTCGAATTATAAGCTTTCTACAAATGATGTGGTATTAATCCATATTCCGGAAGCAATCGAACCAGAAATTGTACCAGAGGATATTCCATTAGATATTCTATATGAAGATAGCGATATAATTGTTGTTAATAAGCCTAAACAAATGGTGGTTCATCCAGCAAGAGGACATTATTCAGGAACATTGGTAAATGCATTGCTTTATCATTGTAAAGATGAATTATCAGGAATCAATGGTGTTATGAGACCTGGTATTGTTCATAGGATAGATATGGATACAACAGGTGTTTTAGTTGTATGTAAAAATGATTATGCACATAACAAATTAGCCGAACAATTAAAGGAACATTCAATAACACGACGTTACGAAGCTATCGTCCATAATGTTATAAAAGAAGATTCAGGTACAGTTAATGCCAAAATTGGCAGACACCCTAATAACAGACTGAAGATGGAAGCAAACGTTAATAATGGTAAAGATGCAATTACGCATTATAAGGTTTTAGAACGCTTTAAGAATTTTACCCATATTGAATGTCAGTTAGAAACTGGAAGAACTCATCAGATAAGAGTTCATATGGCGAGTATAGGTTATCCTTTATTAGGAGATGCCGTATATGGTCCGGCTCATTGCCCATATAAATTAGTTGGGCAGACACTTCATGCCAGAGTTTTAGGATTTATACATCCAAGAACTAATAAATATATGGAGTTTGAAGCTCCTTTACCAGAATATTTTGTACATTTACTCAAAATATTACCGCGCAATTAGTAAAAAATTTTTTGGGAGGTGTTTTGTATGGATAAACATACTATTATTACAATCGGAAGACAATATGGTAGTGGTGGTCGTGAAATCGGTCAGAAGCTTGCAGAAAGACTTGGTATCAAGTGCTACGATAATGAGTTACTTTCTATTGCTGCTAAAGAAAGTGGTTTATGCCAGGAAGTATTCGAAGCACATGATGAAAAACCTACAAATAGCTTTTTGTATTCACTTGTTATGGATACATATCACCCATATGGTACAGGTGGAATGATAGATGTTCCATTAAGCCAGAAGATATTCTTAGCCCAATTCGAAACTATTAAGAATATTGCTAAGAAAGAAAGCTGCGTATTTGTTGGAAGATGTGCAGATTATGCATTACAAGATGATTACAATGTAACAAGTGTATTTATTTCAAGTGATATGGATTCTAAAATAAAAAGAATTTGTGAAAGAAATAATGTTACACCTTCTAAGGCACAGGAGATGATTTTAAAAACCGATAAGAAACGTGCAAGTTATTACAATTACTACACTAATAAAAAATGGGGTGTTTGTTCATCCTACGACCTGTGTATAAACAGTGGTAAAATCGGAATCGATAAAGCTGTTGATGTAATTATGAATTATTTAAAAATGTAAAGGTTATACATACAATTCAAAACATAATTATTAATATTAATTTAGTTGTTTAATTAAACCACCATAATATGTATATGGAGAAATCAAAGAATGATTTTACATTACATTTATGGTGGCTTTTTTTTTAGAGAAATTGTAATGTCTGTAATATATGTACACCATAGCCGAAATGATGAACAGTGAAATAAAAAAGCCAAAGGAAAGCCCAAAAAGAGATGTATTGGAACGAATAAAACTATTCGCAAAACCATAGTTTAACGAAAAGTTATACTAGAAAAGTTATTATTAATGTGTTATAATCAGATTATTAATAAATATAACAAATACAAACATCATATCATAAGGAATAAATATATGGAATTACAGAAATTATATAGTTATACAAGGCAGGCTATAGATAAATATAATATGATAAATGATGGAGATAAAATTGCAATTGGTGTATCTGGTGGCAAAGACAGTCTCACATTATTATATGCTTTAAGTGGACTTAGACGTTTTTATTCAAAACATTTTGATTTAGTGGCAATATCCGTTGACTTAGGCTTTGGTATACAGGAATTTGATGCGATTAACAAATTATGCAATGATTTGGATATTCCTTTACATATTGTACATACAGAAATTAATCAGATTGTATTCGTTAATCGCAGGGAATCTAACCCATGCTCATTGTGTGCTAAAATGCGTAAAGGTGCGTTGAATGATAAGGCTAAGGAATTAGGATGTAATCGTGTTGCATATGCTCATCATAAAGATGATATTATAGAGACTATGATGTTATCTCTTATGTATGAAGGCAGGTTTTATTCTTTTTCTCCAGTGACATTTTTAGATAAAACCAAACTTTATGTTATACGTCCATTAATGTTTGTCAGTGAATCTGAAGTAATTGGCTTTAAAAATAAATATAATTTACCAGTTGCTAAAAATCAATGTCCGGCTGATGGACATACTAAACGTGAATATGTAAAAAATCTTATAAAGCAACTTAATCATGACAATCCAGGTGTTAAAGAACGTATGTTCGGAGCAATTGTCGCTAGTAAAATTGAAGGGTGGAATATTACAAATGCCAAATTCTAAGAAAAATTCATCTAATAATATTTCTAGTAATAATAATTCTAGTAATAATATAGATATTTCTGATACAAATAATTCTAATAAAGCTAATCCTAAAGAAATTAACACTAAAACAGTTAATACCAAAACGACTGCTAATACTAAGACAACTACAAGAAATTATCACGACCAGATTAATATAAATAATGACTTAAAACTTCGTGAAATGTTAAAGGAATTACCACGATTCTGTATGACTTTCTTTAGAGGTATTGAATATACAACATCATCAAGAACACGTATTGCTTATGCATATGATTTAGGTGTATTTTTTAATTACATTAAAGATACTAATCCTGCATATGCTGATATTGAAATAAATCATTTTTCAATAGATATATTAAATAAAATAACGGTTGATGATATCGAAGAATATCTGGATTATCTGAAAGTATATTCTAAAAATAGTTCAGAACATACAAATCGTGAAAAGGGAATTAAGAGAAAATTATCATCTTTAAAATCATTTTATAACTACTTCTTCTGCAATCAGATTATTGAAGATAATCCAGCAGCTAAGGTCAGAATGCCTAAATTACACGAATCAGAAATTATCAGACTTGATTCTGATGAGGTTGTAAGATTACTTGATGAAGTTGAATCAGGAGATAATCTTACTAAATCGCAAAAGAAATATCATGATAAAACCAAACTACGTGATACTGCATTACTTACACTTTTACTTGGAACCGGTATGCGTGTTTCAGAATGTGTAGGTATAGATATTAATGATGTAGATTTTAAAAATTCAGGTATAAAAGTCAGACGTAAAGGTGGTTACGAAGCAATCGTATATTTTGGAGATGAGGTAGAAATAGCTTTGCTTAATTATCTTGAATACAGAAATACAATTAAACCTGTTGCTGGACACGAGAATGCACTCTTCTTATCTTTACAAAATAAAAGAATTAGTGTTCGTTCAGTAGAAAATCTTGTTAAGAAATATTCAGGTTTAATAACAACTTTAAAACATATAACGCCTCATAAACTCAGGAGTACGTATGGTACAAATCTTTATAAAGAAACTGGAGATATCTACTTAGTTGCCGATGTACTTGGACACAAAGACGTTAATACAACCAGAAAGCACTATGCTGCCATAGAGGACCGCAGACGTTATAATGCAAGAAATGAGGTCTCATTACGAAGAAATAAAGAGGAAGAATAACCCATAAAATAAATATGTAATGCAAACAAATATTATATCAGGCATTGATCATTACATAATGAATAGTATTTAATCATTGTAATAATATACAATGATGTAATTACCACTATGAATTGTGTCTGAACTCAGACTATTTATTGCTTTAATTTCTTTAATATAAGATTTGGTTGATATACTATCAGATGGCTTATATTCTTCGGCAATTGACCAAAGTGTATCGCCATCTTCAATCAATATACTTGAATAACATTTTACTTTGTTGTTCTTTTTATTTTCTTTGGCATTAGTTTTTAATGTAAAGGAAAATACGAGAATTAATATTAACATAACCAATACAATGGCTACAGGTATTATGGAATAAATGTTTTTTATACGTATTTTTTTAATGTTCATAGATTTTATTGTTGCTTTATTTGTGTCTCTCATTGTTATCACCTTTAATCCTTTCACATTTTGGTGTACTTTTTATAGATATTATATATTATTATATTTGTACTTCTCATTTGTTCTGGTTTTATATAAATTTAATCCATTACTACACAGAACAAATGTTCTTACTTATATTCTGTATTATACATAACGAACAAGTGTTTGTCAATATTTTTTCGAACATTTGTTTGATTATTTTTTGATAGTATGTTATAATGCTATTATCAACAAGAAACTGGAATTATATTGAAAGGGACATATAATATATATGTTAAAGGTAAATTATTTATATGGAATATGGTAAGATAAGTACTAAACAACAGGAAATACTTGATTATATAAAGACTGAGATTATTAACCGTGGTTATCCACCAACTGTAAGGGATATCTGTAATGCAGTTAATTTGAAGTCTACTTCTTCTGTTCATTCTCATTTGGCGACGCTTGAGAGAGAGGGATATATTATTAGAGATAAGACTAAGCCAAGAGCTATTGAGATTGTTGATGATTCATTTAATGCATCCAGATGTGAGATTATTAATGTTCCTATTGTCGGAAGAGTTGCTGCAGGCGAACCAATTCTTGCAATTCAGAATATAGAGGATTATTTCCCTATTCCTGCTGAATTTCTTCATAATAAGACTACATTTATGCTAAAGGTTAAGGGCGAAAGTATGATTAATGTTGGTATTTTAGATGGTGATACTATTATTGTGGAGGAATGTACAAGTGCTGATAATGGAGATATCGTGGTTGCTCTTGTAGATGATTCTGCCACAGTTAAGACATTTTATAAAGAGGATGGTCATATTCGTTTACAACCTGAGAATGATACATATGAACCTATTATAGTTGATAACTGTACTATTATAGGTAAATACATAGGATTAGTTCGTATGATGAGATATTAAGATAATTAAGTAGTTATTGGATATAAAAGGTCCATATATTGTTCAGGATAATGAGTGTTATCCTGAACAATATATGGACCTTAAAAAATCTTTATATTTATTATTTTTGTTGTAGCTTTGTGTTTTAATTGATACTAATAATTATTGTTTATATAATTAAAGTGAGTCTACATCAACAACATTTCCGTCCTGCCATAATCTTTCTAAATCATAGAATAATCTGTCTTCTTGATTGAATACATGTACAATTATATCACTATAATCTAATAATATCCAATTAGCTGAAGAGTATCCTTCAACATGATTTGTGTAAACTTTATCATTGGCAAGCTCTTCTTCTACTGAATCGACCATAGCCTGTACCTGGCTTTTGTTAGAACCTCCGGCAATAACGAGGTAATCTGCAAGTACAGAGATATCTTTTATGTCGATGATTTTTATATCAATAGCTTTTTTATCATCTAATGCATTATAAATTGTTTTTAATTTTTCAGTTATTGTCATAATTAAGGCTACTCCTTTTATTCATCTTTATTCAATTTCTTATAATATTCATAGGCTTTCTGAGTCTGATTATCTATAGGGCTATTTGTTTCCTTGAGATATTCAAGAGTATCACGAATAATTAGATATACAGCCCTGTCGATATCTTCGAATGCAGTTTTTCGTATTTCCTTAAGGTTGGGAGCCTTATCTCTGTTAGGTTCAATATAATCTGCAACAAATATAATCTTTTCAAGCATTGTCATCTCCTGACCGCCTGTAGTATGTTTAAGGATTGCATTAATAATCTCTTTATCCTGTATACCGTATTTGTCCATTGCTATAAATGCACCTAATTTAGCATGTAATAACGATGGTTTTGCTTTCTCAGCTTCATTTATGCTTATATTGTGTTCAATACATTTTTTTAACTTTTTATCATCTGTAATACATTTGGCACAATCATGCAAAAGTCCAGCAATTTCTGCTTTCTCTAGATCTACGTCATATTTCATTGCAAGGCAGATTGATGTATATGATACTCCGATAGTATGTTCATATCGTTCCTTATCTAATGAATTTTTTAAATCTTTCGTAATGTTTTTGAAATTTTTATTCATCTGGTAATTCCTTCCTGAAATAAAATTGTCTCTTCAATGTCTTGATTTTTTATACATTTTTATACAATCTATTGTCAATTATATACCTTTCAACCTTATCGTCAACAAGATATTTTATTGACTTATTTTTATATACTAAATTCCTTATATCACTTGAAGAAATACCAATAACCGGTGATTTTACAAATTCAATTCTTGCCATATATTTTGCTTGTAATTTAGCTATATGTTCCTTGATTTGCATATATTGATAATCTCTGTCAGCTACTAATACTGTACAGTATCTAAAAATCTCATCAGGATTATGCCAGCTTTCGATAGCAAGAAGTGAATCAGCACCCATTATAAAGAATAGGTTATCGTTTGTATGTTCTCTTAACAGTTTCAATGTATCTGATGTATAGATGATTCCTGTACGCTTCATTTCAAAATCAGAAAAAACAAATCTGTCATTTGATTTTATGGCTAATTCTACCATGTTTTTTCTGTGAAAATTACTTGTAATATTATTAATATCCTTATGAGGCGGATTGCCTGAGGGCATAAACAGAATCTTATCAAGATTTAATTCATTTAATGCAGCCTGTGCAATAATTGTATGTCCTATATGAATAGGATCAAGTGTTCCACCAAGGATACCAATATTTGATATGCTATGAGTATTCATATATTATAATCACTTCAATTCTATTTTGGGATTGGTTTTAGATGGTCTGTAAAGTACAATTTTCTTACCAATAACCTGAACGACTTCAGAATGTGTTCTTTCGGCAATGATATTTGCAACATTCATAGGTGTATCCATACAATTTTTTAAAACATTAATTTTTATTAATTCTCTTGCTTCAAGTGCTTCATCTATTCCGGCTGTTAATTCAGGAGTTACGATTGATTTGCCTACCTGATAAATTGGCTGGATAGTGCTTGCAAGACTTCTTAAATAAGCTCTTTGTCTACTTGTCAAAATACTTCCTCCATTCTATTTTTAGATATTTTGCGTTCTATATAGAACTTTAGTTTACATAATTAATTTATGTAAACTAAAAGATATTTCTGTAATTTTTTTCGATTATGGTGTCAAAAGGATGTTTTACACCAATAACCACCACAAGGACTTTTGATACCTTATCTTTATAATAAATATAATAAATCTAATAAATCTATATATTTATTATTGTAAAATTCTACTTACTTGTAATATTCAAATTCGTGACCATAAATCTTAACAGTATCACCTTCCTGGATACCGAGATTTTCTAATTCTTCTAAGATACCATTGTCTTTCATAAATTTCTGGAAGAAAATGAATCCCTTTTCAGCTTCAAGATTAGTATATCCTAACATTTTCTCAATTCTTGGTCCTTCTATTGAATAAAGACCATCTTCTACTTTTTCTACTGTATATGGGTCATCAGGATTGTCACTAAATTGTCCAGGAAAATATTCCTGTTCAAATACAACGGGTGTACTATCCATCTGTTCAAGCATATCATTTACAGCATATAAAAGCTCTTTAAGACCTTTACCACTCACAGCGGATATACCAAATACTTTAATACCTTTTGGCTCAAATTCAGCCTTTAATTTATCGACAATGCTTTCGTCACCATCATAAATTGCATCTATTTTATTAGCGGCTATTACCTGCGGACGATTCATTAAGTCAGGATTATATGCTTTTAATTCAGCATTTATCTTATTAATATCGTCAATAGGATCTCTTCCCTCGGTTGATGCTGCATCAACCATATGAATAAGAACTTTGGTTCTTTCAATGTGTTTTAGAAATTCGTGACCAAGACCAATGCCTTCTGAAGCACCCTCAATAAGTCCCGGAATATCGGCAATTACAAAGCCTTTATTACCATCTAAATCAACTACACCAAGGTTAGGATTAAGGGTTGTAAAATGATAATTTGCAATTTTAGGTCTGGCATTAGTTACTCTTGATAATAATGTTGATTTGCCTACGTTTGGATATCCTACAAGACCTACATCAGCTATAACTTTTAACTCAAGGCGTACATATAACTCCATTGATTTCTGTCCCGGCTGCGCATATTTTGGAACCTGCATTGTAGCTGTTGCATAGTGCTGGTTACCCTTACCACCTCTTCCGCCTTTCAGAACTATAACTTTCTTATCAGCATCAGACATATCGGCAATAACTTTTCCTGACTCATCATCTTTTATAATTGTGCCGAGGGGAACCTTGATGATAAGGTCCTGTCCATCTTTACCATGCTGATTTCTTTTGCCACCCTCTTCGCCAGATTGTGCTACATATTTTCTAATATGTCTAAAATCAGTAAGAGTATTTAAGCCTTCATCTACAATAAATATAATATCGCCACCGCGGCCACCATCGCCGCCATCAGGACCGCCATTTGGGACATATAATTCTCGTCTGAAGCTTACATGACCGTCTCCGCCTTTTCCTGATTTTATAAATATTTTCGCACTATCTGCAAACATGTTTTCACCATGCCTTTCTAAATAAAAAAGGCTTCAAACCATAGGATTTGAAGCCTAAAATAATTATTCTGCTACTGGAACGATAGAAACCTGTTTCTTATCTCTACCTTTTCTTTCAAATCTAACAACACCATCAACTAAAGCGTATAATGTGTCATCTCCACCACGTCCAACATTCACACCTGGGTGAATCTTTGTTCCACGCTGTCTGTAAAGAATATTACCAGCTTTAACAAACTGTCCGTCTGCTCTTTTTGCACCTAATCTCTTAGATTCTGAATCTCTACCGTTTTTTGTAGATCCAACACCCTTTTTATGAGCAAAAAACTGAAGGTTCATTTTTAACATAGTTTACACCTCCTTGAAAACTATTTTGATGTATTTTTCGTTGTCTTTTTGAATATCTTTGACACCACGTACCAAAGATTTCATTAAAATTTTCGACTCATTACTCAATTCTTCTGTTAGACGAAACATCAAATATCCTGATTCTTCATCAGAATTGCATTCAAATGCATCATCTGTAAATTCTTCAATAGAATTAATTGTATTAATAGATAAAACAGATGCTGCAGCACAAACAATGTCTCTGCCATATTCATCAGCTTCTGCGTGTCCATCAAATTCAAATCCTACAAATTGATCAGAGGAGTCTTTATAAATTGTTACATTAATCATAAGACTACCAATTAAGCATTGATTTTGTCAATCTTAACTTCAGTATATGCCTGTCTGTGACCATTCTTCTTATGATATCCAGTCTTTCTCTTGTACTTGTAAACGATAACCTTTTTAGCTTTACCGTTGCCTACAACTGTTGCTTCAACACTTGCATTAGCTACTGTAGGATTACCTACTTTAACATCAGCATCACTAACAAGAAGAACCTGATCAAATGTAACTTTTTCATCAGCTTCAACACCAAGTTTTTCAACTCTGATTACATCGCCTTCTGAAACTTTGTACTGTTTACCACCTGTTGCTATAATTGCGTACATATGGCACCTCCTATTTCAATTACTCGCCAACTTCGGTGTTAGTAAATAAATACTATACTTATAACCTCATTGTGCGGCACACTAGAGTAGTTTAACATAATCGGATATACTTGTCAATGCATAATTTCTAAAATTTACATATGCAATTTAATATAATCTTATCATATAATAAAGTAAAAATATACCGGAGAATTATATGAGCAATAATAATCTTCCACTTTATTACGAGAAATATCCTGTAATTAATTTAGCACGCAGTAATTATGCTAATAATATGGATTTGGAATATCTTAATACATTATTTCCTAATGAAATTGCCGAATTAAAATATATAATCGAACAGGAATGTGATAAATTAGATTACAACGGAAGTATGATATATGATGAATGTCCTGATAAGATTATGTTTATGAAAAAATGCAGTGACATTTGTTCAATAGCCTGCTGCAACTGTAAATATGCTAAAAAATGTACAGATACAAGATGGCTTAGGGATATTGTAAATGTTCTTTTTACAAATGAAGTATATAAAAGACGTTGCAATCGCAGAAACTATTTTTATTAATATTATTAAAGAAAATAGAAAAAAGATTTAAATCCAGATGATATGTTCTATAGAAAAATAGAAACTTTCCGGTATAGGATAATTCACTAAACCGGAAAGCTTACATATTTTAATGTTTAATACTTAACTTTGAAATTATACATCCGGAAAGATAAAATTAACTATTCAATCCTTAATGTTCAATTCTTGTTATCAGACCATTATTTTCAAAATCTACTATGATATGGTCACCAGCATCTAATTTATCACTAAGAATCTCCTTAGCTACCATTGTCTCAATATTCTTCTGCAAATATCTCTTAAGTGGTCTCGCACCATATACAGGATCATAACCATTGTCTGCTATAAACTGTTTAGCACTGTCTGTAAGACTTATTGATAAATCTCTGTCAGCTATTCTCTTGTTAAGATTATTGATGAGAATATCTATAATTCCTGAAATATTTTCCTTAGTCAATGGCTTAAACATAATAATTTCATCAAGACGGTTAATGAATTCAGGTCTGAAATGACTCTTAAGTTCATTTTCAACCTTGGCTGCCGCTTCAGGATTAATTGTACCATCTTCATTTATACCATCAAGCAGATATGACGAACCTAAGTTAGATGTCATTATTAGGATAGTATTTTTAAAGTCAACAGTTCTGCCCTGAGAGTCAGTGATTCGGCCGTCATCTAATACCTGTAACAGGATATTGAATACATCAGGATGAGCTTTTTCAATTTCATCGAACAGAACAACTGAATAAGGTTTTCTTCTTACTGCTTCAGTAAGCTGGCCGCCTTCATCATATCCTACATATCCTGGAGGAGCTCCAACTAAACGAGAGACTGAATATTTCTCCATATATTCACTCATGTCGATTCTGACCATATTAGCTTCATTATCAAAAAGATTTGCAGCAAGTGATTTGGCCAATTCTGTCTTACCTACACCTGTTGGTCCAAGGAATAGGAATGAACCGATTGGTTTAGATGGATCTTTTATTCCTGCTTTTGAACGGATAATTGCCTCTGTAACTTTTTCTACTGCATCGTCCTGACCAATTACTCTTTTATGAAGTTCATCATCTAGATGTAATGTCTTATTTCTCTCTGATTCTGTAAGTTTAGCTACAGGTATTCCTGTCCAGCGCGAAACAATCTTTGCAATCTCTTCGTCGGTAACAGCCTCATGAACAAGAGTAAGTTTCTGGTTTTTTATTTTTTCTTCTTCCTGTTCAAGACTCTTATTAAGTGCAGGTAATTCACCATATTTTAATTTTGCAACAGTTTCAAGGTCATAATTTCTTTCAGCAACCTGAATCTGGTTATTGATATCTTCGATTTTCTCTCTGATTTTAGAAAGATTATCTACACTTGATTTTTCATTTTCCCATTTTGCCATACCATTTTTGAATTCATCACGTAATTCGGCGAGTTCTTTCTGGAGTGCCTCTAGACGTTCTTTACTAAGTCTGTCATCTTCCTTCTTTAATGCAGTTTCTTCAATCTCCATCTGCATAACTTTACGTTTTAATTCATCAAGTTCTGTTGGTAATGAATCTAATTCAGTTTTAATTAATGCACAGGCTTCATCGACTAAGTCAATTGCTTTATCGGGAAGAAATCTGTCTGAAATATATCTGTCAGATAATGTGACTGCACTTACTAATGCTGAGTCAGTAATCTTAACACCATGATATACTTCATATCTTTCTTTAAGACCTCTTAATATTGAAATAGTATCTTCAACTGATGGCTCATCAACCATAACAGGCTGGAAACGTCTTTCAAGTGCAGGATCTTTTTCAATATATTTTCTATACTCATCAAGTGTTGTTGCACCTATACAATGAAGTTCACCTCTGGCAAGCATTGGTTTTAACATATTGCCTGCATCCATAGCACCATCTGATTTACCAGCACCAACAATTGTATGCAGTTCATCAATAAACAGGATAATCTGTCCCTCGCTGTTCTTAACTTCATTTAATACAGCTTTAAGTCTTTCTTCAAATTCACCTCTGTATTTCGCACCTGCAACTAATGCACCCATATCAAGAGCAAATACTTTCTTATCCTTTAAGCCCTGAGGTACATCGCCTCTGACAATTCTTTGTGCAAGTCCCTCTACTGCTGCTGTTTTACCGACACCTGGTTCACCGATAAGTACAGGGTTATTTTTAGTCTTTCTTGATAAAATTCTAATAACATTTCGAATTTCATTATCTCTACCGATAACAGGATCTAATTTCTGCTCTCTTGCACGCTCTACTAAATCAGTAGCATATTTACTAAGAGTATCATAAGTAGCTTCCGGGTTATCAGAAGTAACTCTCTGATTACCTCTTACAGTAGCTAAAGCCTGAAGAAATCGTTCTTTATTAATTCCAAATTCCTTAAAAATTTCTTTAATTCCTTTATTCTGATATCTTATAAGGCTTAAGAACAAATGTTCAACGGAAATGTATTCATCTCCCATTGCCTTAGCATCATCTTCAGCACTTATTAATACCTTATTTAAATCATTACTGATTCGTAAATCTCCACCTTGAACTTTAACTTTTTTCTCAAGAGCTTCCTTAACTCGATTAACAAAGTAATCTTTATTTATATCCATTTTTTCAATCAATTTAAGAATAAGGCTGTCTTCAGATATTAACAGACTATAAAGTAAATGTTCCTGGTCGATTTCCTGATTACCGAATTCATATGCAATTTTCTCACAGCCTTGTACTGCTTCGATTGATTTCTGAGTAAATTTACTAATGTTCATAAGATTATCTCCCTTCTATAATGAATTTATCAGGTATCAAAAAATATTACATTTTGTAAGAACCTGACAGAACATAACAGATTCTTGATTCAAAACAAATCTAATTGATAAGATTCATCTCTGCCCTGTTGTTCTATTACATATATAACACCAACTTCATAAAAATGCAAGAACTTTTTTTGAAAAATTTTATAAATGGAAAAAATAGTTTATCTTTCGCTATATTCTATGCCATTTTTACAACATTTTATCAGATAAAATATAAGAATAAAGAATGTCGCTTGCGACATTCTCCGCCTGCGGCGGGTTGCTATAGCAACATTTTCTGTTCCGACGCAGTGCAATCCTCGCGGAGCGTTTTTTACTTACCAGAACAATTTCAACGAAATTTCCTGGTAAGTAAAAAAGGATACTAAAACCTATAAACAGAATTTTAATATCCTTTAATGATAAGCAAATGTTTCTACTTGTATTATTTACTTGTTATTAACTCAAACTTTGCACATACATAATAACTTTTTAAATGTTTTATATTAGTGATGGAATAATCTAAGTCCTGTGAAGCACATTGCCATATTATATTTATTGCATGTATCAATTACATTATCATCACGAATTGAACCACCAGGTTGAGCTACATATTTAACACCACTCTTATGTGCTCTTTCAATATTATCTCCAAATGGGAAGAATGCATCAGAACCAAGTGCTACGTCCTGCATTTTATCAAGCCATGCTCTTTTCTCTTCTCTTGTAAATACTTCAGGTTTAGTTTTGAAGATTTTCTCCCATTCGCCATCAGCGAGTACATCCATATAATCTTCACCGATGTATAAATCGATTGCATTATCTCTGTCAGCACGCCTTATACCGTCGATAAAAGGTAATTCAAGAACCTTTGGAGACTGACGTAAGAACCAGTTATCAGCCTTAGAGCCTGCAAGTCTCGTACAATGTATTCTTGATTGCTGACCAGCACCAATTCCTATAGCCTGTCCACCTTTTGCATAGCATACTGAATTAGACTGTGTATATTTTAATGTAATTAATGAGATAATTAAATCAATTTTAGCTGATTCAGGAATCTCTTTATTATCTGTAACGATATTTCCAAGAAAATCATCATCTATTACAAGTTCGTTTCTTCCCTGCTCAAATATAACACCGAATACTTCTTTGTGTTCGATTGGATTTGGTTTGTATTCAGGATCGATTTTAATTACGTTATAATTACCTTTTTTCTTTTCCTTTAGAATTTCTAAAGCTTCAGGTTCATATCCTGGAGCAATAACACCATCTGAAACTTCTCTCTTTATAAGTAATGCTGTTGCAACATCACATACATCTGAAAGTGCGATGAAATCACCAAATGATGACATTCTGTCAGCACCTCTTGCTCTTGCGTATGCATTTGCAAGTGGAGTGAATTCAACATCAAGATCATCCACCCAGTAGATTTTTCTTTCAACTTCACTTAAAGGAAGTCCTATTGCTGCACCTGCTGGAGAAACATGCTTAAATGATGTAGCTGCTGCTATTCCTGTAGCTTTCTTAAGTTCACTTACTAACTGCCAGCCATTAAATGCGTCAAGAAAATTAATATAACCAGGTTTGCCACTTAAAACTTCGATAGGAAGTTCGCCTTCGTTCATATATATTCTTGATGGTTTCTGGTTTGGGTTACAACCATATTTTAATTCGAGTTCTTTCATTTTTTAAACCATACCTTTCTTCTTTATTTGTTCTTATTTATAATAACACTTTCGTATTTACCTGTTTCAATATCTATATATCTAACAAATAAAGATACTTTATTATCTTCATTTAAAGATGTCCATAAATCATTTGCAAATTCATTCATATCATCCTTAATTGCAACTAATTTTGGTTCGCCTTCGAAACTTGGTAATGGATTACCATCGCATTTATATGTGTGAATGAAATGTCCCTCACCTGATACAGGATTAGTATAAGCAAATGTATATCTGTTACATGCATCAGGATTACCATTGTTGCTCTTAAGAATTGACATTGCATAATTATATTCACCATTTTCAACGTGCATAATACCTGAAATTCTTGGTGTATAGTTTGGAGCATCAGGCTCAAATTCTCTTGTTCTAAGTGACTGCTCGAATGTCTGCTGTTTATCCATTAATTCATAGATTGTGTCAGTCTGGTCACCATTTGTTACAATTGTCTTATTTCCTAATACTCTTACAGGTGCATAGATAATTAAGCTTGGATCACTTAATTTAGATGGATCAAATGCCTGTGTTCTGATACCCTCTCCATCTTCTACAAAAACTCTGTTTCGGCTGTTTTCACTTCGTCCCATAATAAAGTATGCTGTTACTGCATATTTTCCATTAGGACTTTTTCCGATAATGATACCTCTTCCAGGATATGAGTTTTCTTTAAGTTCTTTTTCAATTGAGATTGACTCCATTCTGATAATCCTCCTTGCAAATGTTTTGTCTGATAATAGAATTCCTTTGAAATGCTATTTTGATACCATAATCACACATAATAATCTAAAAATTATATCCAAATATGTATATAATAACAAAAAAGCCTGAACAATTATAAAAATTGCCCAGACGGTCGACCAAAATAGCCAGATACATTTCCTGTAGTTAATTCTACCTGCAATAAATATGCATTTCCGTCAGTCATGTATCTATAACTAATCCTACACGATAGGTGAAATATTTTCAAGTACTTTTTTAATAAATTACTCAGACTTCGCTCTTTCATATGTAGATTAATTAATCTGTTATAGTGAATTTGACATATATAAATATCGAAACACCTTGTAAGAATTGCGTAAATTTGTAAGATATCTTTTTTCGGCTCCAATTTTGTGTACATTCAACAGACATACACTTAAGCCGAGATGTCAGTCTATGACACACACTTTCATAATTCCTTTATCTAGTGCAAGTAAATGCCGTCATCTGCAAAGCCTGTTACGGTGCAGTTAATCAAACGCGCTTCGCTTGAACGGTGATTTACTGCACCGACCTTTTGCATCTGACGGCATATAACTTGCACACGATACGTCATAAATCAAGTGTGTGGCATAGACGGACACATCGGTTTAAGTGTATGGCATTGAATGAACTCAAATAATCAAAAGAGCCGAAAAATATATCTACAAATTAGCAATTCTTACAAAAGTTTTGATATTTATATATGCAAATTTACTTAACACAGATAATTTAAGTTTTATGAAAGAGCGAAGTCTGGATAATTTATATATCCTGCGTACTTATAAGCAGCATATTGTATAGGTTATACCATACTTTACTGTGGATATTTTCTTCAAATTTATTGAGGTTATTATCTGAATGTTCAATTTCCCTTGAATAGTTGTATACTAATTTAATCTGCTCGTTTTTTGTGAAACTTCTGCCATTTTGAAACCATTTTGTAAAGCCAAGTATTTTAATCATTAGCAGATTAGCGGCTGAGAATCTAACCATATCGTAGGCTCTGTTAGAATACACAGCTCCAAGATAATAGGTTGACAGAAAATATATAATTAATTGTTCGTATTCGTATTCCCTGTCTTTCATATATTCTGAAAATTGTTTATATTCATCATAGATATTGTCAATTGAATTAATTGTTATAAGTGCCTTATCAAGAGTATCCTGCCACGATTGTTTCAAATGCTCCATTTCGGATAAATCCTCAATATAATTAATGTATAGAGTTTTTATTATTTCATCTAAGCAGCATACTTTTTCTGATTTAAAATTTATTATAGCTATTTTCCTGTTCTTAGAGTGATTTATACAATTATTATTATAATCCACATATTTATCTAATGATTGGTTTTTATATTTATCTATATAAGTAAGTTTATAATTTATAAACTTCTTAGCTATTTTATTAATAAATTCTTCATTGCTAAATTTATCAATTAATTCATCCCATTCATATAATCCATGATTGTTAAGGTCATGACTCATTGCCAGGATGTATGATAATCTCATGGAAAACGATAGATTTCTGTTTTGTAGTATCTTATAAAAGAGTTCTCTTGTCTCCTGAAACTTTGTAAATAGAATATAGTCAAAGTACTCGTATTCTTCTTTCTTACTCGTTTGAATATGGCTTTTGAAGAATACTTTATCTTTTTTATTAAGCAGAATTCTTGCAACTTCAGGACAGGATACGGATAATGTAACCTCTCTGATATTTTCAAATTCTTCATAATGTCTTGGATATCTTCTACAGGTCTTGCAAAGCATATTCTTACCTGCCTCTATATATAAATCGCATAAATTATCTTCATTTAAGAATACACATGCTTTTTTATAGCTTCTGATTTCTTTATTCTCATAATCAATTGAGTTTTGAAGTCTGGCAGAAAAATCCCCCTTGAAATTTTTATATTTTCTAAGAGATTTATCATCAGGCACAATTATCCATTGTGCACAACATGTAGCCTCGCATTTATCCGCTATACAATTAAATTCTTTATAATAATCCGGGTATATATATTCCATTTAATTCATCTTCCTAATTTCTGCTTCTTATAATTTTTTGGCTTATTGTCTTATATGATTAAAGTGTATAAAATATTTATAGTCTTTACAGGGACTAACCCTGCCGTCTTGATAACTCAGGTTCCAATATCTTCTTAATATTTAATATAACAAAAATAAAAAACTGTTTAAATTATATAAAATCAGGCTTGTTTTTTCAAGTATACCTTTTGAATTTTAAAGATTTTTGAAGAAATTGTGGTATGAATTTTTTGAATGAATTTATGATGATTGGTAGGAGTAAATCACTAAACATTTATAATTCTATGATTTATAATTCTACGATTAGTTTTATAGTTACATTTGTTAAATATCGTGATATACTATCATTATCAAATACGATTTGGGAGAAACATATGATTGCAGAAAATATAAATGATGTTAAAAATTTTATGTCCACATTACTTATTAAAGATTCTTTTGATAAATTTCTTGTTACAGATGTAACAATTGTCACATATAATACATTTCATATTGACGGGCATATTAATAAAGATTTCTATACTAATGAAGAATTTGAAGATATTAATTCACCTCTTCTATCAAGCTGGGCGAAACTCAAACCATTTTGCTTCGACATTATAAAAGGTAAGAAAACACCTCTTTATTTTAAGATTATTTTCAGCCTGCCGGAAATGATGATAGAAAAGCTTTTACATGATAATGATATTTTGTTAACTAAAGAAAATATTGCTAACTTATTTCTGAATATTAAGTATGATAAGGGTGTTTTATCATATACAACGGGCACTTCACTTAATATATTTACTATTGATAAATCGCTTGAGAAAGCATTTGACTTGTATATTTCTAAATTTATTAGCACTCTAAGTTAATGAGTGCTAATTTTTTCTTGACATTTGATTATTACAGTATTAGAATTAGGTTTAATTAATAAATACTTATGGATACAGGAGGTAATTTAAAATGTCAAATACACATGGAAGTCTTTCAATTAACAGCGAAAATATATTCCCTATTATAAAGAAATGGTTATATTCTGACCACGATATATTCTTTAGGGAATTAATATCAAATGGTTGTGATGCCATTACCAAAGTCAAAAAATTAGATATGATGGGTGAATATACAATCCCTGATAATAATGAATTTAAAATCAAGGTTATTGCCAATTCAGAAGACAAAACTCTTACATTTATAGATAATGGTATTGGTATGACTTATGATGAGGTTAATGAATATATTAACCAGATCGCATTTTCAGGTGCCGAAGCATTTTTAGCCCAATACAAGGATAAGACAAATGATGACCAGATAATTGGACATTTCGGATTAGGTTTCTATTCAGCATTTATGGTAGCTGATAAAGTTACTATTGATACACTTTCTTATAAAGCTGATGCTAAACCTGTTCATTGGGAATGTGACGGTGGTACGGAATTCGATATGTCAGAAGGCGATAAAGCAGAACGTGGTACTACTATTACTCTTTATCTTAACGAAGACAGCTTAGAATTTGCTAATGAATATCGTGCAAGAGAAGTTATTACTAAATACTGTTCATTTATGCCAATCGAAATTTATCTTGAGAATCCTAATGCTGAACCACAGTACGATACTATTGATGCAAGCGAAGTTACAGACAAAGATACAGTCATAGAGAATATCGTTGAAGAAGCTAAAACCGAAGAAGTTGAAAATGAAGATGGTACAAAGGAAGTTAAAGAGGTATCCCCTGCTAAAGAGAAGGCTAAGATTCTTCGTCGTCCTGTAGCACTTAATGATACTAATCCTCTTTGGACAAAACATCCTAATGAATGCAGTGAAGATGATTATAAAGAATTCTACAGAAAAGTATTCAATGATTATAAGGAACCTTTATTCTGGATTCATCTGAATATGGATTATCCATTTAACCTTAAAGGTATATTATATTTCCCTAAACTTAATACACAATATGATACTATTGAAGGAACAATTAAATTATATAACAATCAGGTATTTATAGCTGATAATATTAAGGAAGTAATTCCAGAATTCTTAATGCTTCTTAAAGGTGTAATTGATTGTCCTGATTTACCATTAAATGTATCAAGAAGTGCATTACAAAACGATGGTTTCGTTAAGAAAATATCTGATTATATCACTAAGAAAGTTGCTGATAAACTTTCAGGAATGTGCAAAACTGATAAAGAATCTTATGAAAAATACTGGGACGATATCGGACCATTTATTAAATTCGGCTGCTTAAAAGATGAGAAATTCTGTGAAAAGATGAATGATTATATCTTATTTAAGAATATTGATAAAAAATATCTTACACTTCCAGAATGTCTCAAAGAAAATGAAGAAAAACATAAAAATACAATTTTCTACGTAACTGATGAAATACAGCAAAGCCAGTATATCAATATGTTTAGAAAAGAGGGTATTGATGCTGTAATACTTAACCATAACATAGATGAACCATTTATTACTCATCTTGAGCAGAAGAATGAGGGCGTTAAATTCTTAAGAATTGACTCCGACTTAAATGATTCTTTCAAGGAAGAAACTAAAGAAGATGATGAAGAATTCAAGACTACTACTGATACTCTTACAGAAATATTTAAAAAGGCTCTTAATAATGAGAACTTAGATGTTAAAGTTGAAAAATTAAAAGATGAGAATATTTCCTCAATGGTTACTCTTTCAGAAGAAAGCAGACGTATGCAGGATATGATGAAGATGTACGGAATGAGTGGAATGGATCCATCAATGTTTGGAACAAATGTAACTTTAGTTCTTAACGCTAACAACAATCTTGTTAAATATGTTCTTAATCATAAAGATGATGAAAATACTAATATGATTTGTGAGCAGTTATATGACCTTGCATTAATAAGCCATAAACAACTTTCGCCGGATGAAATGACTAAATTTATTGAACGTAGTAATAAGATTATGATGTTACTTACAAAATAATAAATAATAATGTCCGCCTATGTACACACTTTAATATTCCTTAATCGTGTGTATCATAGACGGACATCTTTTATTTAACACTTCTAAACAATGAAATAAATTAATTAACAGATAGTATAGATATAGTATATAAATATCTATTCGTATATTTAGTATAAAACCTTATACATTTCTCAAAATCGAATTTCAGGATAGTAACAGGACATTCCGTTTGTACACATTATGCTTCTATTCTCAGGAAAAATCATTTTATCTAAATATTCTTCTCTTGAATTACATTGTGAGGCAATCTCGATATTCTTTCTTATAAGCTTTATATCTTCGCATATTGAACTACATTCATCGCTTCTGCCAACAACTTTTCCGGCATTAATATTCATCCTTATGAAATCATATATAGCACACATTCCGCAAGAGAAGTAATGAAATTCATCTCTTAACAGATTATCTGTACATTCCATACTGCTTCTGCTCTTGAAATTATCATCAAATATATTAATTTCGTTATTGCATTTGTCAAGATCAGCACATATCGAACACATTTCCGTCCTATGGAAACCAAGACAGTTAGAGTCAGAAAATTTGCAGCCGTTTCTCATAATAAATACTTCATATTCCATATTTCTGTCAATATTAATAATAGTATCTATTTCCTCCATACTTAAATCTCTCGGAAGAATTATTCTTTTAGCACCCTCTTTCTTATAGAACTGTACAATATCTGAATTGTAGGCACCTGCAATGGTACTTATTACAATAGGTAGTCCCTCTTCTTTAGCTATACTCATTACATCAGGATTAGAAAGTATAATGCCATTTGCTTTAGTCCCTGATATAATTTTAAAATATTTCCTTATGAATTCTAATTCATCATCAGAATATGATGCTGAATTAAATGTTATAAATATATCAGCATCATTTTCTTTTACAAGATTAATTACTTTAGGAATCTCATAAATTGACAGACAGTTTGCTCTTTTGCCATAGCCCGACATTCGATTAATATCTGAATAATTTCCAAAGTTTTTATTCCATTCTTCATCATGGAATCCCATATAGAATTCACCTGCACCTGCATTAATATAATCTTTTAAAAATTCAATGTTATTAAGTGGAACTAAAATATTCATCTTTAATTACATACCTTTCCTATTATTTCGTTAAGTGGAAAATATATTAATCTTTTTTTAGAATCTATGTTTATATTCGATAATTTGAAGCAATTATTTTCAAAAAAAATGGTCTTACCTATTCTTATCCATTTCCTGTTATCATTCATATTGTATTTAATATAGACATTATTACATTCGGTATTGCAGGGAACTGAGGGCCTGAATTTCTTAGTTATTTCCTTAAATTGTGAGGCATATTCACATATTTTACCGGTAGTCATATACGTGTAGGGTGTATGGATACCGACTATAATTCCCTCTATATCAGGCAGTATAAATGATTTATGCGTTACATCTGCTTCAATTGATTTAATATTATATTTCTTGATTGTTTTTCGCAGATAATGGGTGTTATATTTGGGTGTATGATCTGAATTAAAGTATTCGTCATATCTGGGATCCCTGTAATCCTTAAAGAAAATTCTTCCCATATTTATATTTAATTCTAATTGCGGATTAGTATTTAGAAATTCGTACATATATTCTAACATTCCATAATCATTAACCGTTATTTCGTCAATGTTATTACTGTATTTATTAAGAATATTAATTACAGAAGTTTTTATATCTTTGAGATTTCTTTCAGTAGGTACAGGAATTACAAGTGTTATGTTTATATTGGGGGTAAAAGCTTCAGTTAACATATTTATTAATTCATCATAGTTACATTTCTGAAAATAATTACCACAGAAATACGAACCAATATAGATCCGGCTTATTGAATAATTATCTTTTATTTTGCCTATAACGGTCTCTATATCCGGAAATCTGCATATTTCACAAAGATTAAGGCAGGTTGTGGTCTCTGTTATTATCATAATTTCTCCATTTCACAGCTAAATTTTATAAAATCAGATTTTATATATGTTATTATTTACAAAATGCTTTTAATTATAACAAATTTACACACAAGGTTAAAAATGTATGATATAATGTTTTGCGGTAGTTTTTGACTATTATTATTTATATATAGAAAGGCAGGAATTTTACATGAAATTATGGGGCGGACGTTTCACTAAGGAAACAAACCAACTAGTACATAACTTTAATGCATCAATTTCTTTTGATCAGAAATTTTATAAACAGGATATTCGTGGCAGCATTGCACACGTAACTATGCTTGCTAAACAGGGAATCCTTACAAATGAGGATAAAGAGACAATTGTTAATGGATTAAATGGAATCCTAAATGATATAGAAAACGGCACATTAGAGATATCTACTACTTCTGAAGATATACATAGCTTTGTTGAACAGACATTGATTGAGCGTGTAGGTGAAGCCGGCAAAAGACTTCATACAGGAAGAAGCCGTAATGACCAGGTTGCTTTAGATATGAAATTATATACAAGAGATGAAATCGTTGAAATAGACGGACTTTTGAAAACTCTTCTTTCATCTTTACTTAAAGTTATGGAAGAAAATACTGAAACATATATGCCTGGCTTTACACATTTACAGAAAGCACAACCTATTACTCTTGCACATCATTTCGGAGCATATTTTGAAATGTTTAAAAGAGACAGAGGCCGTTTACACGATATATATGAACGTATGAATTATTGTCCTCTGGGGTCAGGTGCCTTAGCAGGTACTACTTATCCTTTAGACAGAGAATATTCTGCTAAATTACTTGATTTCTATGGACCTACCCTTAATAGTATGGACTCTGTAGCTGACAGAGATTATCTTATTGAATTATTAAGTGCTTTATCAACTATCATGATGCATTTAAGCAGATTCTGTGAAGAAATAATTATATGGAATTCTAACGAATACAGATTCGTAGAAATTGATGATTCTTATAGTACAGGCAGCAGTATTATGCCTCAGAAGAAGAACCCCGATATTGCTGAATTAGTACGTGGTAAAACAGGCCGTGTATATGGTGCTTTAATTTCACTTCTTACAACAATGAAAGGAATTTCACTTGCATACAATAAAGATATGCAGGAGGATAAAGAGCTTTCATTTGATGCAATTGATACTGTAAAAGGTTGTATAAGCCTGTTTACTGGAATGATTGATACAATTAAATTTAATAAAGATGTTATGGAAGCAAGTGCTAAGAATGGCTTTACTAATGCTACTGATGCAGCGGATTACCTAGTTAATCATGGTGTACCATTCAGAGATGCCCATGGTATCGTAGGCCAGCTCGTTCTTTTCTGTATTGATAAGAATATTGCCTTAGATGATATGACAATTGATGAGTTTAAAGCAATCAGCCCTGTATTTGAGGAGGATATATATGAAGCAATCAGTCTTAAGACCTGTGTTGAGAAACGAACAACTATCGGTGCCCCTGGAAAGGAAGCTATGGATAAAGTAATAGCAATCTATAAGAATTACTTAGCTTCTGAACAGTAGACTAGCTTATATTTATTTTCATATTTATTATATATTTATATCTGTCAAATTTATTTTAACGGATGAATATTTGTTACAATATGTATGTACGAAGTTTGAGTAAAATAATATATAAATATATGATTTAAGATAATTCTAACAATAAAATACCCTTAATAAATATACGTTTTATATTTATTAAGGGTATTTTTAAATGGTAAAACATTTATTTTGTTGTATCTTGTTTTATATTAGTTATTATTTTACATTAGATGTTATTTTGTATCTGCATTAGAATCTTCTACATGAACAACTAACTGGTTAAATGGAATCTCAATGTTATTAGCATCTAGTTCATTTTTAATTGTTTCTGTTAAATCGAATTTAACTGTCCAGTAATCAGAAGTTTTAGTCCATACTCTTAATCCTAATGTTATCTGACTTGCCTCAAGATTAGATACATAAGAGAAGATTTCTTTATCTTTAATTACTAAATCATTCTTCTTAGCTGTTTCTTCAAGTATTTCTTTTGCTTTTTTTATGTCTGAATCATAGCTTATTCCAATTTCGAAATCGACTCTTCTGGTATCAAATGCTGTAACATTAGTAAGACTTGTATTTGAAAGATTTCCATTAGGAATAACTGTCTTTTTATTATCAGGAGTAATTAATGTTGTATAAAATAAATCAATTTTATATACAGTTCCTTCTTTTCCGTTTCCTGATTCTATAATATAGTCACCAACTGCGAAAGGTTTAAGTATAAGAATTAATACGCCGCCTGCAAAGTTCGAAAGACTGCCCTGAATGGATAAGCCGATAGCAAGGCTGGCTGTTCCTAATACTGCAACAAAGGATGTGGTCTTAATTCCTACAGTTTCTAGAAGGACACTTATAAGGACAATGTATAATCCGACTTTTATTAAGGAATTTAGAAATTTACTTACACTAACTTCCATCTTGGTTCTTTCGAAAAATCTTTTGCATATCTTAAGAACAATATTAATTAATACTTTACCTATCCAGAATATAATAAGTGCTATTATAACATTAATTCCAAATTTAATTAATGATGGAACCAGGTTTTTTAATTGTTCAATTAATGCACTTGCTTTTTTTATTGTTTCTTCAGGATTCTGTAACGCCATATCTGTAGTTTCAGTAGTTGCAGCCTCTAATAAAAAGCTCATTAAAAATCACCTCGTTAGTTTTATTATTTTGAAGTCGTTTTTGAAGTTTTTGCAGTTGTCTTAGTGGTTGCTTTAGCTGTAGACTTAGCAGGAGCTTTCACTTCTGGATTAGAAGTTGTCTTAGCTGTAGACTTAGCAGGAGCTTTCACTTCTGATTCTGCTACTGTTTTAGCTTCTGCTTTTAAAGTTTTGCTAAATGTAGCATCTTCTGTTTTTGTGGTTTTTTTAGATTCAGCTACCTTTTTAACAGTTGTAGCTTTCTTAGTTTCTGTAGCTTTCTTAGTTTCTGTAGCTTTCTTAGTTTCTGTAGCTTTCTTAGCGGTAGGCTTTTTAGCAGCAGCAGTTTTCTTAGCAGCAGCAGTTTTTTTAGCTGAAACATTTGCTTTAGCAGCTTTGTTATCTGTTAATTTTTCATCCACTTTTGAGAATTTAAAGATAGAAATACTTAAAGCAGGGAGATTAACTCTAATAGATTCTTCTCTTCCGTCGCATTCATCAGTTTTAGATTGTTTAAGTCGTGAATTAACGAAACCATTTCCACCATAATTCTTATTATTACTGTTAAATATCTCTTTGTATTTACCCTTCTTTGGTACACCAATTTTATATTCTTCTCTGTCTACTGCATCAAAGTTACATGCAACTAACAATATATCATTCTCGTCTGCGCCTTTTCTTAAGAATGTAAGAATACTTTCACGTGCAGAGATATTATTAATCCATTCAAAACCATCTGGATTATTGTCATACTCAAATAATGCTTTCTCAGATTTATAAAGTTCATTTAAGTCCTTAACCATTGCATTAATATTCTTATGTTTATCAACTTTTAAGATACTCATATCTAATGTGCTGCCTGGAAGCCACTCAGCATATTGAGCCATATCCTGCCCCATAAATAAGACTTTCTTGCCAGGGTGTACATATTCGTATGCAAGAGTTAATTTCATATTGTCAAATTTTCTCTCTTCAGTATCACCAGTCATTCTGCCAAGTAATGATGGATTGCCATTGATGAATTCTGCCTCTGGATAGCCGACAATGTAATTATCACTATATTGATATACCATACTGAGAGATAAATCGTTATAACTCTTCTCACGCATATAAGCAGGAATACTTATATAATTTAAGAAATCTTTTCTCCATTCAGTATTAAGTTTTAAATCAAAACCGAGACATGTTTCACTTACTTCACCTGTTAACTCAGGATAACCCGATGTATCATCAGCAATTGTGATGATTCCCTTATGAAGTTTATGGATAATTGAGTTAAAATGCTTAATGAATTCGATTCCTTCTAAATTCTCAACACCGCCATATATATTAGGCTCCCATTCGCCAGGCTGTTTATCATAATCTAAATATAATATTGAAGCAACATTTACTAATTTAATTCCATCAAAATGATATTTATTAATCTGCATAAATGCATTGGCAATAAGATAACTTGTTACCTCCGGTCTGCCATAGTTATATAAATTAGCCTTGTTCTTATAGTTGTAGCCTCTTTTAGGATTAGCATGTTCAAAAAGTGATGTTCCGTCAAAGGCAGCTATTCCCTGTTCTTCAGAACTAAACTGGTTAATTGCTAAATCGATTATAACACCGATATTTTTAGAGTGTAAATAATCTACAAATGCCATTAAATCTTCACATTTACCATATCTGTTAGTTGGTGCATAGATAAAATCAGGTTTAAATGCATCATTATAATATTCTGCTAAAGGCATAAGTTCAACGTGTGTATATCCAAGTCTAAGGACATAATCTGCAACGTCTTTAGCAAGTTCTTTATAATTTACATTACCATCGATATCCTTTGAAAAATTACCAACAGACATCTGGTAAATAGATAAAGGTGAATTAGTTAATTCGAATTTATCTCTTGATTTAAGCCATATATCATCTGTCCATTTAAATCCATTTATATCTTTTATAACACTTGCAGAACCACCATTTTCTTCCATCTCATATGTAAATGGATCTGCTTTAAGAATATTTTCATTTCCTTTCTTCTTTATCTCATATTTATAAAGTTGTCCCTCTTTAAGTTCAGGAATAAAGATTTCAAAAATACCTGTGTCCTTTATTCGCGACATCTGGTGAATTCTTCCATCCCAGTTGTTAAACTCGCCTACAACACTAACTCGTATTGCTTCAGGAGCCCATACTCGGAATCTTATTCCTTCTGTTTTATTTATTATACATTTCTTAGAACCCATATAATCGTAGGCATCATAATGAATTCCTGCATTAAATTTTTTTAACTCTTTTAAATCAGTTCCGATTTCAAAAGCATAAGAATCGTATGTCTCATAAGTATTGCCATCTTTAGTAATTACAAATTTATAATTATCTATAACTTTCTTAGAATCAATAAATATAGCATAGAATCCTGCATCATCCATCTTACACATATCAATAACTTTATTAGAGTACTTAACCTTAACATCATCTGCTTCAGGAATGAATGTCTGAATCAGCAGCCCTTTGTCGGTCATATGTGGACCTAATAATGTATGAGGGTTATCAATATCTGTATATTCTATTCCCTCAATAAGTGGCCAATTCATTATTTTATATAAATCGTTATACATATAATTCCTCCATTCTGAGATTTCTCTAAACTCATATCCTAATTATCTCATATAAATGTCTTTTTTTCAATGATTTTAAGACTTGTATTTCATTGGAAGTTCTTTTTCTTTACTTGGGAACATTTTCATGTTAAAATCTAACATATATTTTGCCATTAATAGGAACACTATATCAGAAAACTAAGCTGATTGTGTTCTTTTAATTGTGATATTTTTGAAACGGAGGACGTTATGAATTGATATCCGAAATTTATTTTATAATAAAAGGTTTTACAAACAGGCTTAAAGATGACCATATAAGTGCGTTCTCAGCACAGGCGGCATTCTTCCTTATAATGTCGATAGTTCCATTTCTGTCGCTTTTACTTACACTTATTAAATATCTGCCAATCAGTCAGACAATGCTGTTAGATACAGTTATTAATGTGACACCTGTTCCGTTTGAGCCACTCGTTACAACAATTCTTGAAGAATTGTTTGCTAAAAGTAATGGAGCAATTTTATCAGTATCCGTTCTTGTTGCGATATGGTCGGCTGCAAAAGGTGTTTTAGCAATTGTAAGAGGATTACAGGCTGTATATCATGTTAATGAAAGCAGAAATTATTTTGTTTTAAGATTTATTTCAGCGATATATACGGTCATTTTTGTTACTGCAATTATACTTACATTATTATTATTAGTTTTTAGTAATCAGATATATTATGCATTAAAGGCAGATTTTCCTACAGCAGCAGATTTTATTTCAATATTTATTAAGCAGAAATTCCTATTGGCATTGTGTCTGCTTACATTGTTCTTTTTAGTTGTATATAAGTTAGTAAGACGTTCTAACAACTCATTCATCAGTCTTATACCGGGTGCAGTTATTGCAGCATTAAGCTGGATTGTATTCTCATATGCGTTTTCGGTATATATTGATAAATTCAGTGATTTTTCATATACTTATGGAAGTCTTACAACTATCGTATTATTGATGTTGTGGGTATATTTCTGTATGTATCTTCTGTTTATAGGTGCAGAAATAAATTCATATTTTGAAGTATTTATCGAAAATAGTAAGCATAAATTTCTTAAAAAAATAAGAAAATCAAAATAAATGCTCTTATACATTAATTACAAATATACTTAATTATAAATATATTTAAATACAAAATAAAAATTTAAAAAGTCGTAACATTAATATTTGTCTCTTAGAGTAATAATGTTTGAGTACTAATTCCAGCTATCAAACGTTATTGCTATAACTCATTTCTAAGAAATAAAACATTAATATTACGACTTTTTTATATAGCTTATGCCTCTTTTGATTCAATAGCAACTTTTAAGAATTGTAAGCCTAAGATAATTACGCCACCTATTATGAAGTATATAATGCTAAATGACGAGAAATTAAGCATTTTAAGATTCTTAAGATTGCCCGCTGAATCTCTTAAGGTTGTTGGTCCCATTGCAATCGAATATATTGAACCAATCATCATACCAATTATAAAATGAACTATATGTGCACGGAAGAATTCTAATAGTTTCTTTATAAGTTTAACAACTGCTAAAGCTCCTACTATTACACCAATACCAAATATTACAAGTGCAGGTACATATTCAAATTTCAAATGTAAAACATCTTTAATTGCTGTGGTTATCGGTACATAGAGTCCAAAAATCATAAGGACTGTTGAACCTGATATACCAGGGAGTACCATTGCTGAAATTGCAACTACTCCGGCAATGAATAACATTATACCGACGCCTGCATTGAATTTACCGGCAGCCAGATTAACACCATCTGAGAAAAGTGTTGTTCCAGAGAAATATGATATGGCGCATACAAAAATTATACCGAGAATTTCAAATATTATAGGAAAATATTTACCTTTCAAACACTCTTTTTCTTCTTTAACGATAATTGGAATTGCAAAAATAATAAAACCAATAAATAGTGAACTTATCTGATATATATGACTTTCGAAAACTGCTGTTATGAATAATATAGCAAGTGCCATACCAACAATCCAGCCTATACCAATTTTCAAAAGGAATTTAACAGATTCCTTCTTCTCTTCTTTAGTTCCGCTTATGATATCATTTAAAGAACCAATAAATTTGTCATAAAAGCCAAGTAAAAATGCGATTGTACCACCGCTTACACCTGGTACACTATCGGCTAATGCCATACAAAAGCCCTGAATAAATCTAATAATCATCTTACTTTACCAACTGTTTCAATTCAAATGAATTGCCTTTCTATAAAATAATATGCACATAAATATATGTAACGTTATCATACTAACATAACAAATATTTATGTGCAATATATTTTTTGTCTGATTATTTAATATGTTATTTAATAAGTAATGATTTACCTGTCATTTCAGCAGGCTGTTCTAATCCCATTAACTCTAATAATGTCGGAGCGATGTCTGCAAGGCATCCATTTTCTCTTAACTTGTATACAGGATCAGCATTTACAAGGATAAATGGAACAGGGTTAGTTGTATGTGCTGTATAAGGCTCGCCTGTTTCGTAATCGATAAGCTGTTCTGCATTACCATGGTCAGCACAGATGAATAACTGTCCATCAACCTGTTTTATAAATTCAACAACTTCGCCTACACATTTATCTATTACTTCGATAGCTTCTATTGCTGATTCCATAACACCTGTATGTCCAACCATATCTGGGTTTGCAAAGTTACAAATAATAACATCATATTTACCACCTGTAATTGCTTCACTTAATTTATCACAAACTGTATAAGCGCTCATTCTAGGTTTCTTATCATATGTTGGAACGTATTTAGGTGAATCTACAAGAATTCTGTCCTCACCCTCATTTGGTTCTTCGACACCACCATTAAAGAAGAATGTAACGTGAGCATATTTCTCTGTTTCTGCAATTCTTGCCTGTTTTAAGCCTTTAGCTGCAAGATATTCACCAAGTGTATTTGTGATTGATACTTTCTTAAATGCAATGGATTTATTAGGAATTGTAACATCATATTCTGTAAAGCATACAAATGTAACATTTTTTCTGTTGCCTCTGTTAAATCCAGTGAAATCATCCATACAGAAAGCTCTTGTCATCTCTCTTGCTCTGTCTGGTCTGAAATTAAAGAATATGATAGAATCGTTGTCATTAACTGTCGCAACAGGTTTACCATCTTTCTCAATAACAACAGGAATTACAAATTCATCTGTTAATTCCTTAGCATATGAATCTTCAATTGCTTTAACAGGGCATTCAGATGTCTCGCCCTTACCATTAGCGATTGCATCATATGCTTTCTCAATTCTATCCCAGTTGTTATCTCTATCCATTGCATAATAACGTCCTGATACTGAAGCAACTTCACCAACACCGATTTCTTTCATCTTATCACATAATTCTGTCATAAATTCTTTACCAGATGTAGGAGCTGTATCACGTCCATCTAAGAATGCATGTACATATACTTTATCGATACCATTTCTCTTAGCTAATTCAAGTAATCCGTATAAATGTGTATTGTGACTGTGTACACCACCATCTGATAATAATCCAAATAAATGAAGTGCAGAGTTATTAGCTTTTACATTATTTATTGCTTCCATTAAGCCTTCATTTTCAAAGAAATCACCATCAGCTATTGATTTAGTAATTCTTGTAAGTTCCTGGTATACAATGCGTCCTGCACCCATATTAAGATGTCCTACTTCTGAGTTGCCCATCTGTCCATCAGGTAATCCAACTGCCATTCCACTTGCATATCCTTTAACAAATGGATACTCTTTCATTAATTTATCCATGACAGGTGTTTTTGCATTTGCTATAGCATTACCTTCTGTCTTGTCATTTAATCCATAACCATCAAGTATCATTAAAACTGTAGGTCTTTTACTCATAATTGTATCTCCTTTTATATATTTTAGTTTTGGAAATTTATTCTTAAATTATACCAATACATACTATAACATTCGCTAAAAAATTTATCAAGACAATTTATCAAGACAATTTATGTTTATTCTTTACCTTTATTCTCTAATTTTAAGATAACTTGCAGGTTTATATACGATTTTATATAATTTTAGCTTTTTAAGGACTAATGATATGAGAATTGGTATGAAAATTGCCATAATAAGGTTGATTATGAATGCTAAAGCGAAATATGTAATTCCAAACTTAGGTAAAATAACACGATTACCTGCTGTTATAAAACAATGAATTACATATATTTCTAACGAATATCTACCACATAATTCAAAGAATTTATTCCGTCCTAACATAATAATGTTCTCAAATACCAATATTGTAGTTACCGTACAGATAAATGCAGTAAGGAATTTCACAGGATAATTTGAGGCTAATCCATTATATGCGGTGTAGACAAGGGTGCTTATTGATATTAGTACTAATATCAATAAGTATATATATTTATTGAAAAATTTGGCTGTTAAAGCCCTGACTTTTTCTGAATCAGCATAATACATTCCAAGTGCGAAAAATACAGCATAATAAGTTAATTCATACACCGGAAATATTAATTTAACAGTAATAAATGAACCTACTATTCCTATAATAAATGATGCTATTACCAGTATATCTGTTCTTATTTTTTTATAACACAGATGATATATTATGTAATAAAAAAATAATACATATAAGTACCAGTATGGCTTCATTGGTTTAATAAGAATCAGTTCTAAATCTCTTACTGAAAATGATTTGTTTACAGAATCTGCAAAATACATTTTAAAACACCATTGGACTACCGAAAATATTAAATATATCCATACTATATTTAAACATTGTTTACTAAATCTTGATTTGATATTTTTGGTATTCATGCAATATGCCTTGCAGAATAGAAAACCACTTAAGAAAAAGAATAATGGCATATGAAATGCATACATACAATTATAAATAGCCTGTAACACACCTTTGTTCGCAGGAAAAGTTTTTGCACCAAGATATCCGTCTGCGATATGACCTAATATAACCAGAATTATTGCAAATCCTTTACAGGCATCTATCCATTCAATTCTGTTATTTACTTTTTCGTTTGGTTTATTCATAACTTAATTACTCCTTATATTTAATATCTGTATATTAAATTAATTATATTTTATTAAATCAATTAAAAATGGACATTATCTCGTATCATTGTATAGTGCCTATTGAAAAGTAGCTATATACGAAAGAAATAATGCCCATAGATATTATACTATACTTTATTTAATATTTAATCGGATAAATATTGATTAAAATTATTTATTATAGTTGACAATTTTACCGAAATCTGGTTTTAATGAAGCACCACCTACTAAACCACCATCGATGTCTGGTTTAGCAAATAATTCTGCAGCATTTCCTGCATTAACAGAACCGCCGTACTGGATACGGATAGCTTCTGCTGTTGCTTCGTCATATACTTCTGCGATGCAATTTCTGATTGCTGCACAAACTTCTTCTGCCTGATCAGATGTAGCTGTTTCGCCTGTTCCGATAGCCCAGATTGGTTCGTAAGCGATAACTGCTGTTTTAGCCTGATCTGCTGTTACATTCTGGAATGCAATTTTAATCTGCATGCGAATCCAGTCAAGATAGATTCCCTGTTTTCTCTGTGTTAATGTTTCACCACAGCAGATGATAGGTGTAATTCCATGTTCAAATGCTTTAAGAACTTTCTTGTTAACTGTTTCGTCTGTTTCAGCAAAGTATTCTCTTCTTTCTGAATGTCCGATGATAACATATTTAACACCGATGTCTGTTAACATATTTGGAGAGATTTCGCCTGTATAAGCACCACTCTCTTCAAAATACATATTCTCAGCACCAATCTGGATGTTTGAACCTTTTGCTGCTTCTACAGCTGGTACAAGGTCGATTGCTGGTACGCAGAATAATACATCAACATCATCATTAGCTACTAATGGTTTTAATTCATTTATTAAAGCAACTGCCTCACTAGGAGTTTTGTTCATTTTCCAGTTACCTGCAATAATTTTTTTACGCATTTGGATATATCTCCTTTATAAATATTTTATCTGCTACAGTCTTACATAGAGTAAAACTGTAGTGTAATTTTTATAAATTATTTGTCGTTTGCAGCAACAACACCTGGAAGGTCTTTACCCTCAAGGAATTCAAGAGAAGCTCCACCACCTGTAGAGATGTGAGTCATCTTGTCGCCGAATCCTAAGTTATTAACTGCGGCTGCTGAATCACCACCACCGATGATTGTTGTAGCACCCTCTAATTCAGCTAATGCTTTTGCAACTGCTATTGTACCATTTGCAAAGTTAGGCATCTCGAAGCAGCCCATTGGTCCGTTCCAAACAACTGTCTTAGCACCTTTGATTGCATCTGCAAATAATTCTCTTGTCTTAGGTCCGATATCAAGACCTTCCATATCATCAGGAATTCCACCTCTTTCAACTACTTTGAAGTTAGCATCATTTGAGAAATCATCTGCAACTACTGTATCGATAGGGATAAGTAATTTAACACCTTTTTCTTCAGCTTTCTTCTCCATATCAAGAGCATACTGTTTGTAATCTTCCTCTAATAAAGATTTACCAACTGGTTCACCGTGTGCTGCCATAAATGTATATGCCATACCACCACCGATGATTAATGTATCTACTTTATTTAAAAGGTTCTCGATTACAGGAATCTTTGAAGAAACTTTAGCTCCGCCAAGGATTGCTACGAATGGTCTTTTAGGATTGTTTACTGCATTTCCTAAGAAATCGATTTCTTTCTGCATCAAATATCCAACAACTGCTGTATCAACGAATTTTGTAACACCAACATTTGAACAATGTGCTCTATGAGCTGTACCAAATGCATCATTTACAAATACGTCACAAAGGCTTGCTAATTCTTTACTGAATTCTTCGCCGTTCTTTGTTTCTTCTGCACGATAACGTGTGTTCTCAAGAAGAACAACATCACCATCTTTCATTGCAGCTACTGCAGCCTTTGCATTTTCACCAACAACATTAGCATCAGCAGCAAATTTTACTTCCTGACCTAATAATTCTGTTAATCTTTTAGCAACTGGTGCTAAAGATAATTCTGGCTTTGGTTCTCCCTTTGGTTTTCCTAAATGAGAGCAAAGAATAACTTTTCCTCCATCAGCAATTAATTTCTTGATTGTAGGAAGAGCTGCAACTAATCTATTCTCATCAGTAATATTTAAGTCTGCATCAAGAGGAACGTTAAAGTCGCATCTTACTAATACTCTTTTTCCTTTTACGTTGATATCATCAATTGATTTCTTATTAAGCATAAATCTGCTCCTTTCTAATAATTAAAATAATAAATAAATATAATCTTAAAAAACGAGTCCGATCCATCCAGACCGGACCCGCTTAGGTTTTATATTGTCAAAATTATGCTAATTCTGAGAAATATTTAATTGTTCTTACCATCTGGCTTGTGTATGAGTTTTCGTTATCATACCAAGAAACAACCTGTACTTCGTAAAGGTCATCAGATACTTTGCTAACCATTGTCTGTGTAGCATCGAATAAAGAACCGAATCTCATACCAACGATATCGCTAGATACGATTTCATCTTCATTGTAACCGAATGATTCGTTAGAAGCTGCTTTCATAGCTGCGTTGATTCCGTCAACTGTTACGTCAGAACCTTTAACAACTGCTGTTAAGATTGTTGTAGAACCTGTAGGTGTTGGTACACGCTGTGCAGATCCGATTAATTTACCATTTAATTCTGGAATAACTAAACCGATGGCTTTTGCAGCACCTGTTGAGTTAGGTACGATATTAATTGCAGCTGCTCTAGATCTTCTTAAATCACCTTTTCTCTGTGGTCCATCAAGTGTCATCTGATCGCCTGTGTAAGCATGGATTGTTACCATGATACCTGACTGGATTGCTGCATATTTGTTAAGAGCATCAGCCATAGGTGCTAAACAGTTTGTTGTACAAGAAGCTGCTGAAATGATTGTATCATCAGCTTTTAATGTTGTATGGTTTGTGTTGTAAACGATTGTAGGAAGATCGTTACCAGCTGGAGCTGAGATAACTACCTTTCTTGCACCAGCATTGATATGAGCCTGTGCTTTTGCTTTAGATGTGTAGAAACCTGAACACTCTAAAACTACGTCTACTTTTAATTCTCCCCATGGGCAGTTGTTAGCATCTGGGAATGCATAAATCTTGATTTCTTTTCCATCAACTGTGATAGAATCTTCACCAGCTGTAACTTTATCAGCTAATTCATATTTACCCTGTGATGAATCATACTTTAATAAATGAGCTAACATTTTTGGACTTGTTAAGTCATTGATAGCTACTACTTCGTATCCTTCTGCTCCAAACATCTGTCTGAATGCAAGACGACCAATACGGCCAAAACCATTAATTGCAACTCTTACTGCCATTTTAATGTTCCTCCTAAAGTTATAAATAATAAGATTGTTAAAAATTTGACGTTAGGCAATATTCATTTCCCATTCAAAATTTAACCTAGGTGTATTGTACCTAATTTGTTTAAAAATATCAAGTATATTTTTGCCAAATTTTCTAATTATATACCTTTTCGATTGTATAGTATTAATGTATTGCATTGTATTTAATGGTTTTTGTCGCATATTTTAATATATTATGCTAAAATATGACCTATGATTTTA
This sequence comes from Bovifimicola ammoniilytica, assembly GCF_025567085.1. Taxonomy (NCBI): domain Bacteria; kingdom Bacillati; phylum Bacillota; class Clostridia; order Eubacteriales; genus Bovifimicola; species Bovifimicola ammoniilytica. Next base: position 371,195 of record NZ_JAOQJN010000004.1, read on the forward strand.
ATAGGAAAGGAACTGATAAAATGAATAGACTTGTAGATTACCACATTCATACATTTTTCTCAGGTGACAGTGAAGCAAAAACTGACGAAATAGTTAAAAGTGCCATAGAAAAAGGCTTATCTTCTATATGCGTAACAGACCATTTAGATTTTGACTATATCGTTGATGATGTATTATTTGAATTAGATAAAGATAAATATTTTGAATATTTTGAAAATCTTCGTGAAGAATATAGAGATTTATTAGACATAAGAATCGGTATTGAAACAGGTCTTGAGCCTGATAAGTCAAAGAGACTTGATGATTTCATAAATAGACATAATTATGATTTTATCATCGGCTCTTCTCATTTAGTAAATGGTATTGATCCATTTTATCCTGAATATTTTAATGGAAGAACAGATTATCAGGCTTTTTTAGAATATTTTGAATCAATTGAAACTAATCTTAAATATTGCAAAAACTTTGATGTATACGGACATATTGATTATGTTGTCCGTTATTCTCCAAATAAGGATTTTAATTATAAAGTATTTGATTATTGTGATATTATAAATGAAATCCTAAAGAATTTAATTCATAATGGTAAAGGAATTGAAATAAATACAAGTGGATACCGTTCAGGATTATCTAATCCGAATCCCAATACAGAGATTATAAAAATGTACAGAGAACTTGGTGGCGAAATAATTACTATTGGTTCTGATGCACACAGACCTCAGGACATTGCTTATAATTTTAATAAAGCTGTCGAAATATTAAAAGGTTGTGGATTTAAATATTATACTGAATTTAAAAACCGTAAGCCTGAATTCATAAAACTTGATTAGATATTATAAAACAGACCTGGCTATTACATATGTAATTAATATTCGCCTGTTAAAGCAATTTGACATATGTAAATATCGAAACACCTTGTAATAATTGCTTAAATTTATGAGATATTATTTTTCGGCTCATATTTTGTGTGCATTCAACGAACATACAATTAAGCCGAGATGTACATCTATGACACACACTTTCATATGACTTAATCTAGTGAGAGTAAATGCCGCCATCTACAGAGGTTATTACGGAGCAGTAAATCAAACGCACTTCGCTTGAACGGTGATTTACTGCTCCGACCTTTTGTATCTGACGGCATTAACTCTCACACGATACGTCATAAATCAAGTGTGTGGCACAGACGTACACATCGGTTTAAGTGTATGGCTCTTGAATGAACATAAATAATCAAAAGAGCCGAAAAATGAATATCCATAAATTAGCAATTATTACAAAAGTTTTTATATTTATATATGCAAATTTGCTTAACACAGAAAATTTAATTCTATTATGTAATAGCCAGGTCTGTTTTATCATCAATCTCTATTCATTTGACATTTTCTTCTTTTTGGCAATCTTAATATCCATTGTCATCGTAATAAGTATGTAAATTATAAATACTACACTTAATGTGTATGCAAAACTATACGCATATGAAGACACTTTCTTTGCTACTGGTTCTATTGTATTGGCTGAAACGATGGATACAGAATACCAATTAGTATCAGGAACTATATCATAGCATATGTATCTTTTATGTTTTCCTGAACCATATGTAATTATTCCTGAACGTCCATTTTTTATTTGTTTTTTAAGTTTAGCAATTGATTTCTCATTTTTAATATTAATTGAATCTAAAAGTACAAATAAATTTGTATTTTTGCCAACAGCATCTGGTCTGGCAACTAATATACCATCTTCCTGAGAGATAAATGTTGTTCCAAGTTTCTCAAATGATGATGTATCAATAATCTCAGTAAATTCCTGAATATCATAATTACATATTAATGCGCCGACTATCTTATCATTTTTATAGACAGGCACACCAAGGCATATATATTCTACATTATTTTTTTCATCAGCTATAATTGTTGAAACACCATTATTTCCATTCAATATATTATCAAGAAATTCATTATGGTCATAACTAACAGAATCTCCGATTGTAAGAACCTCATCTTTATTAGCAGACACAAGACCTAATCCAACAAATTCATGTGCATTAAGAGCCTTTTCTAACAGATTTGAAGTCATATCAATATCGATTTCATCATTTTCATCATATAATAAAGATAAAGTCTTTAACACATTATACTCATCATTTATTTTAAGTCTTATTTTTTCAAGACTCTCAGATACCATTGATGTCAGATATACTTTAGTATTTTTATTAATCTGTTTCTGGACATCACTTTTGAATCCTGTAAAGGAATATGCAATGTATAAAGCTGCGATTATTAGTAAAATAAATTTATAGGTAATACATGTCCATAATAGTTTGCTAAAATCAACTATACTGGCTTTCAGATTACCAAGATTAATTCTAGAGGACTTGCCTGATTTAGTTTTTTTATCTCTTTTTGAAGCCTCTTCTGAAGCTTTGTCAGCTTTATTAGTAGTTTTAACTTTATTAGTTTTAACTTTATCAGTTTTAACAACATCGGTTTTAACTTCATCTGTTATATCAGTCTTATCAGTTTTTTTGATTTCTAAATTTTTTTTACTCATTAGTCTATACCTCTTAAAATAGTTCCACCAAATGCAACATATTCACCATCATATACAACTACTGCCTGTCCGGGAGTTACAGCTCTTACAGGTTCCTCAAATATACATTCTATATTGTTGCCATTCTTTTTAACATGACATTTTGTTCCACGATGGTTATAACGTATCTTGGCAATATATTCTTTATTTTCATCTACTTCTTCATCTGCCATATAATTAACATTATCAGCAATTAAAGTTGTTTTCAGAACATCTGTACTCTTTCCGATGACAACTTCATTAGATTCAGGGCGAATTTCAATTACGAATACCGGATATCCCATAGCAAGATTCAACCCTTTTCGTTGACCAACAGTATAATTTGTAATTCCCTTATGTTGACCAATCACATTTCCGTCTATATCCACGAAATTACCCGGAATAATATTATTATTTGTATTTCTGCGAATGAAACTTGCGTAATCATTGTCAGGTACAAAGCATATTTCCATACTGTCAGGTTTCTTTGCAACACTTAATCCTATTTCTTCAGCAATCTTTCTTACTTCATCTTTAGTATAACCACCAATGGGCATAAGTGTATGTGACAACTGATGTTGTGTAAGATTATACAGTGCATATGTCTGATCCTTGGCAGCCGTCACTGAATTTCTTATTGTATATCTTCCGTTATTAAGTTTATCTATTCTTGCATAATGTCCGGTCGCAATATAATCAGCACCTATTTCCAGTGAACGCTGCAATAATGATTCCCACTTTACATAACGGTTACAGGCTATACATGGATTAGGAGTTCTTCCAGCCATATATTCATTTATAAAATATTTAATTACCTTTTCATTAAATTCGCTTCTGAAATTCATTACATAATAAGGAATGTCTAACATATTAGCTACGCGTCTGGCATCATCTACGGCACTTAGTCCACAACAGCCACCTTCAGCTGAAGCATCATAAGAGTCATCTTCCTGCCATATCTGCATTGTAACACCTATGACGTCATATCCTTCTTGTTTTAACAGATATGCTGCGACAGATGAATCTACACCACCGGACATTCCAACTACAACTTTTTTATTCTTCTTAATTATTTCCATATCTTTGTAGTTTAATAACCATACCTTTCTAATGTAATATTAATAATTAGCTATTATACATTCAAATTCTTATTTTGTAAAATAACTATTATATTCTGATGATTTTTTTCTAAGTTCACTTATAATATTTTTGGTATTATTTACAACAAAATCTATTTCATCTTTGGTTGTTTCATCGGAAATCGTAAATCTTATTGATGAATATGCAAGTTCTTCAGGAAGTCCTATCGAAATCAGGACATGCGATGGCTTACTGCTATTACTTGAACAGGCAGAACCACTTGAAGCACATATTCCTTTCATATCTAATAATGCTAGAATTTCTGAAGCTTCTACAAACTGAAAAGAAATATTTATATTTCCCGGAAGTCTGTTACGCCTGCTTCCGTTAAGCCTTGAAAATGGTATCTCTCTTAATATTCTTTCGATAAAATAATCTCTGAGTGATACTTTGTAGCGTGCTTTATTCATCATATTATTATGAGAAAGTTCAGCAGCTTTAGCCATTCCAACAATAGATGGAACGTTCTGTGTTCCTGCCCGTAGTCCCTTTTCCTGTCCACCACCGAATAATAAAGGCACTGTTTTAACACTATCATTTATATATAGAAAGCCAATTCCTTTTGGTCCATGGAACTTATGAGCACTGGCACTTAATAAATCGATATTCATCTGCCTAACATCTATTGGTATCTGTCCATATGCCTGAACGGCATCGGTATGAAATATTATTCCTCTCTCATGACAGATTTTACCGATTTTAGAAATAGGTTCAATTGTTCCAATCTCATTATTTGCCATCATAACAGATACTAATATTGTTTCATCAGTAATTTCATCAATTAACCGTTGCAATTTTATCACACCATATTCGTCAACGTCAATATAAGAAATTTTAAAATCCAGGTCCTCTAAATTTTTGGACGTCTTTAGAATTGCAGGGTGTTCTATTTTCGAAGTAATAATGTGTTTACCTTTGTTTTTATATGCTTTGGCAACTGTTCTAAGTGCCCAGTTATCAGACTCTGTTCCTCCCGATGTGAAATATATCTCATCTGATGTTGCATTTATTGTATCAGAAATAATATTTCTGGCATTTTCAATAGCATCCCTGCTTTTACCTGCAAATTCATATATACTTGATGGGTTTCCGTATAGTATTGTAAAATATTCAAGCATTTCATCTACCACTTCTTTTTTTGTCTTTGTAGTAGCTGCGTTATCCATATAAATCATTTTTTACCTCCACATCTATAATTCCCGTTATAACAAAGTAATTTTGAATACATATAATAAATGCTACATATAATTTCAAAAAAGAGTTCCGTTTCAAAATGAATAAATCATATATATCAACATTTACAAAAAGCAGTATAATCAAAGGAACGATTATTTTAACTTTTGCAGGTTTTATAACAAGAATAATTGGCTTTTTATTTAGAATATTCCTTACAGGCAAAATTGGTGCAGAGGGTCTTGGAATTTATCAATTAATTTTTCCAATACAAATTGTCTGTTTTTCATTTTGTACTATGGGTTTTGAAATGGCTATATCTAAGCTCGTGGCTGCAAACAGAAAATCTTCTGATAATGCCGGATTATATTATCTTATAAGTGGAATATTAATGTCTGTTATTATCTCAGTAGTAATTACCGTTATTGTATTTACTAATTCTGACTATATAGCAAGAAGATTATTATTAGAGCCAAGATGTTCAGAGCTTGTTATGTATATGAGCCTATCTATTCCGTTAGCCAGTATTCATTCCTGTATATGCGGTTATTATCTTGGAATAAAGAATTCACGTATTCCGGCATTAACTCAGGTTATCGAACAGCTAATCAGAGTAATTTCAATTTATTTAATAATTATGCTCTTTGAAAAATATAATTACAGAGTTACTCCTGTAGTGGCTGTTATGGGTTCGGTTATTGGTGAACTTTCTTCTACTATTTACTGTGTCTTAAGTATTAATAAGAATTTAAGAAAGAACTTTAAATACTCTGTATTCTATCAGAAAATCAAGTATGTATCAAAAGAACTTTTTATGTTGTCATTCCCGCTCACATTGAATAAGTTAATGTTAAGTATATTGCAAAGCATACAAAGTGTACTGGTTCCAAGCATGTTAATCACTTATGGGTTATCCTCTAAAGATGCCCTTAGTATATATGGTATAATTCTTGGACTTGTACTGCCATTAATAATGTTTCCAAGTGCTATCGTTAATTCTATGGCATTACTCCTGCTTCCTGCAATTTCAGAAGCTGACAGCAATAATAATACTGACAAAATACAAATAGCAACCAAAAAAGCGACTTTCTTTAGTATTGTATTTGGAATATTGTGTCTTGGCATATTTGCAAGGTATGGTAATGAAATATCATTACTTCTATTCAGGAATAATTCCGGTGAATATATTAGTAGTTTAGGACTTATCTGTCCGTTTATATTCGTTACTGCAACTATGGCAAGTACCATCAATGGTCTTGGACATACGGAGATAACATTTATACATAATATTGTCTCTACATTAATTCAGATTTTATCAATTATATTTCTTATACCCAGATATGGTATAAACGGATATATTACAGGCTTGATAATCAGCACAGTAATTAGTGCAATAAGTCATTATATTTCAATGTACCGTCTGATTAAATTTAAGTTAAATATCATGAAAACATTCATATATCCCTTTATCGTTATATTTCTGCTAATTAAAATATGTGATTTTGTATTTTTAAATATAAGTGCTTTAAACACTATATACGCTTTTATATGCTCTGGGGTAGTTATCTGTATATTATATAGCCTGATTTATATAAATATTTTCAAAAATTTAAATTAGATTTTTAAAATATTATATATTACGTTGAAGCCAGGAAGACTTCAGTCCATAAACGTTATATTGAATGTATTTGTGAATACTATATATATATCGTTATGATATCAATGTTAAATAAATTCTGTCATATATTTCTGAAACCTCAAAGGAAGCATCTGAGTCTGAAATTTAATATTAGTTCTCTCTTTTATAGCAATGCTTTGACAGAATTTCTTATACAGATTACTATACAATTCTTCATACGAAGAGATTTCAAGCTCCTTATCTGACAGAAAATCACCTGAGACTATAATCCATTCTTGATATTCAGGATGGACTACACATAAGTTTCTGATTTCATCATATATGATAAAATTCTCATTTGGTAAACGGTCAGCAAAATGCGGTGCAATAAAGGTTATAATATTATTCTTTGGACCAATTTTAGAAAAGAGAATATCTCCGTTTAATTCTTGAAATCTTAGAAAACCTTTAAGATGTAAAATTTCATTATTTACCTCTCGTGCCATTTTAAATACATTATTTACGTAATTATCTGATAAATCATTTATAAGATTTAGTTTATTCTTCATTGATAACCCTTTTACAATCATATGATATACGTTGTCTGCTTTATTATTGTTCCGGCTTGCAATACACTGACATATTATGATATAGCAGTGTTCACCAAATTCACGTATAAGAGTCCTTGCAACCTTTAATGCTTTAACATCATCAGAAGTAATATTTATATATTCCGTAAAGAATTCAAGATTATCATCCGCACAAGTTCTCATAATAGTATCATTATGATTATATTTACATTCATATGCTGTATATATTGCAGTAAATATCCCCTCTATTGAATCTTCACAATATAATACTTTTTTTCTCATACTAATCTCCATTCCGCAGCAATATTAGTCATTCGTATCATCAAATAATGACAATTGTTTATAAGTTACATTATCCACAGAAAATGGATACCTGTCTTTAGGATCAATTATATTTCTTACTATATAATCTTCATCAATTTTAGTATTATACATCATCTTTCCATTACATGTAATGAAGTATAATGCTCTTTTTAATACCACTCCGATTTTCTTCAAATCTTCAAATGACAGATTACCACTTCGTCTGGCATATACTATTCTCTTTGCACTTTTAACTCCGACTCCCGGTATTCTTAATAAAGTATTATAATCAGCCTTATTTATCTCAATAGGAAACAGCTCTAAATGTCTTATAGCCCAGTTACACTTAGGATCTAATAATACGTTGAAATTCGGACGTTCTTCACTAAGCAGTTCATTTGATTTAAAGCCATAGAATCTTAGAAGAAAGTCTGCCTGATATAGCCTGTGTTCACGCAATAACGGCGGACCGCTTGTAAGTACAGGCAGATTCTTATCGTTGTTGACATTGACAAATGCTGAATAGAATACGCGCTTTAAATCATACTTATTATAAAGTGCTTCTGCTATGGTTATAATCTGGTAGTCACTTTCAGGTGTAGCACCGACTATCATCTGGGTTGACTGTCCTGCCGAAACGAACTTAGGTGCGTTCTTATATAACATCATTTCATTCTTATTCTGTATAATTCCATTCTTAATCTGTTTCATCGGTTTTAATATATTATTTCTATGCTTATTAGGTGCAAGATTTCTTAAGCCCTCTGCAGTAGGAAGTTCCATATTTACACTCATTCTGTCAGCTAGCAATCCGGTACTTTGTATTATCTCGGGAGATGCTCCGGGAATGGCTTTTACATGTATATAACCATTAAAATTATATTCATTTCTAAGTTTATATATTGTTCTATAGATTAACTCCATAGTGTAATCAGGAGATTTAATAATTCCTGAACTTAAAAACAATCCCTCAATATAATTTCGCCTGTAAAACTGCATAGTAAGCTCGCATACCTCTTCTGGTGTAAATGTTACCCTTTCTACATCATTAGAACATCTGTTTATACAATATTTGCAATCATAAATGCACTCATTAGTAAATAAAATCTTTAAAAGTGATATACAACGTCCATCGGCTGAAAAACTATGGCATATCCCTCCCTTTACTGCATTACCGATATCTTTTCCATTGCCTTTTCTGCCTGTACCACTGCTGGTACAGGCAACATCATATTTGGCAGCATCACTTAATACCTCAAGTTTATGAAATATATTCTTTCCATTAGTAATTGTATAATCCATATTACACCTCGAACATATGTTTGATATAAATATAATATCACAATTCTTAATCGAACACAAGTTCTTTTTTTGATTTATTTTAACAGTTTATTTTAAGACTTGTTATGATTGTCGCAATTATATACTTAAAGCATACGATGGATAAATTACAATAATGTTCTATATGATTAATAATTAAAAAAAATAAAGAATGTCGCTTGTGACATTCTCCTCATGCGGCGGGTTGCTATAGCAACATTTTCTGCTCCGTCGCAGTGCGATCCTCGCGGAGTGTTTTTTATTTAACAGGACAATTTCAACGAAATTTTCTGGTAAGTAAAAAAGCAATCTCCAGGTTTCAATAGCCAAAAGATTGCTTTTATTATTTCATTATTTTATTATTATATTAATTAAATTTACTTTCTACTTCCCACTATTTTCTGATGTATCAATCAAATCATAAGGTGTCAACTGGTATACATAATAATTAAGCCAGTTTGTATATATCGCATTTGCATGTGCTCTCCATGTAAGTAATGGTGGATTGTCAGGATTATCGTCTTTATAGTAATTATAAGGGATATGTATAGAAAGTCCTTTCTCTAAGTCCCTCTTATACTCGATATCTAAAGTCATTCTGTCATATTCAGGATGTCCTGTCATAAAAATCTGTTTGCCATCTTCAGCAATAATTATAAATGGACCTGCTTCATCTGATTCAGCAAGTACTGTCAGGTTCTTATTAGCTTTAATATCTTCTGGTAAGACACCAATATGTCTTGAATGAGGAGCTAGAAATACGTCATCAAAACCTCTCATTAATGGGACTTTTCTATGAATAACTCTGTGTTCATAGATTCCAAAACATTTCTCAGGTAATCTTACTGTAGGAATATTATAATGATAATATAATCCTGCCAATGCACCCCAGCAGATATGAAGAGTTGATGTAACATTAGTTTTTGTGAAGTCCATAATCTTTTTCATCTCGTCCCAGTAATCAACATCCTCATATGCGTAATCATCTAATGGTGCACCAGTAATAATGAAACCATCGAATTTCTTATGTTTTATTTCGTCAAATGTACTGTAAAACTGATTCAAATGACTTGCAGGAGTATTCTTCGAAATATGTGAAGCTATATGGACAAAAGTCACATCAACCTGTAATGGTGTATTTGATAACGCTCTTAATAACTGAATTTCTGTTTCATGTTTTAAAGGCATAAGATTTAATATTGCAATCTTTAATGGACGGATATCCTGTCTTATAGCCCTGGTTTCGTCCATTATAAATATATTTTCTTGTTCGATTACCGCTTTCGCAGGTAAATCGGATTTTACTTTAATTGGCATATTATTCTCCATTCCGCAGACGTTATTGTCAGAGAAACCTCGAGCTGAATATTAAATTCCGCTCCACGATAAAAGCTAATTTGTGACGCCTACGGCACAAATTAGTTATAAAAAAATAATCGCATCAGCATTATTTTTTCACTATTCTCCTATATAAATACTATTACATAAATACAATTTTAATCAGTTCAATGATTATAATACAAAATTCTCTATCTTTCAACACCTGCTAATGTCATAAATTCTTCTTCAGTAATTATACTTACTCCTAATTCCTTAGCTTTCTTATTCTTTGATGATGTAGATAAAGAGTCATTATTAATAAGATAATCAGTCTTTTTACTAACAGAATTCGTTGTCTTACCTCCAAGACTTTCAATATAATTCTTAAGGGCATCACGATTTTCATAGTGATTTAAAGAACCTGTTATTACAAATGTTTTGTTAGCAATATTTTCATTTGCTAAACTTACTGCTTCACTTTCCTTTATGTTGATTTCCTTTAACAAATTGTTGAATTCTTCCATATTATTTTCATCTGCGAAATAATTTACGAATGAATCTGCAATAATTTCACCGACACCATCTATTTTAACCAGATCATCTTTTGTTGATTTAATTAATGCATATATGTCATCGTTATACTGGTGACATAACATTTTAGCGTTCGTAAGTCCTATATTAGAAATTCCGAGTCCGAAAATAACGCGATATGCTTCCGTATTCCTTGAATTATCTATAGATTCTATAAAGTTATCAAATGATTTTCTTCCAAAACCTTTAGTACTTACAATCTCATCTTCATAATCTTTAAGATGATAGATATCTGCAAACTGATGTATATATCCGCTGTCAACGAATTTCTCTAATGTTTCCTCGGACATTCCGTCAATATTCATTGCATTTCTTCCTGCAAAATGCGTATACTTCTTGATTTCCTTAGCAGGACATATTTTATTAAGGCAATATAAGAATTTAAAGCCATTATCTTCCTTAATAACAGTTTTGCCGCCACATACAGGACAGACTTCAGGTACATTTTTAAGACCTGACCTTGTAAGATTCTCGGCAATCTGTGGAATAATCATATTAGCTTTATATACCTGAATGGTATCGCCGATTCCAAGTTCTAAGCCCTCTGCAACACTTACATTATGAATACTTGCTCTTGTAACAGTTGTACCCTCTAATTCTACAGGTTCAAATACAGCTACCGGATTAATAAGTCCTGTTCTTGAAGCACTCCAGTCAATATTGATAAGTTTCGTTTCAGCTATCTCATCTCTCCACTTAAAAGCAATTCCGTTACGTGGGAACTTAGCCGTACGTCCAAGTGACAGACCATATTCAATATCATCATACATAAGAACTAGTCCATCTGATGGTAAATCATTTTTTTCTATGGCATTTGCAAAGTATTCTACTCTTTCACGCATATTTTCTGATGTAACAGCAAAATGCTCTACAACTGAGAAACCCTGTGATTCCAGCCACTCAAACTGTTTAAGAATTGAATTATCAAAATTAACATTTTCAGCTTTAATTAATGCAAATGCAAAGAAATTAACGTTACGTTTTGCAGTTATTTCATTATTAAGCTGTCTTACCGAACCTGAACATAGATTTCTAGGATTCTTATATTTAGCTGCTAAGTCAGTAATTTCATCGTTAATTATATTGAAATCTGAATATTTTATTACTGCTTCTCCTCGGATTATTAATTCTCCTGTATATGGAATTCTAAGAGGAATATTTTTAAATACCTTTGCATTATTTGTAATTACTTCTCCGACCTCACCATTACCTCTTGTAACTGCTTTATATAAGCTTCCGTCCCTATAAGTAAGAACTACTGTTAATCCATCTAATTTCCACGACAGAACCCCCTTATGATTGCCGGCAAAACTTATTAATTCGTCTACTTCTTTCGTCTTATCTAACGATAACATAGGACTTTCGTGTCTTTCTTTAGGTAATTCACTTAATACCTCATATCCGACATTTGATGTAGGACTGTTAGACATTCGAAAACCTGTCTCATCCTCAAGTGTGGCCAGTTCATCATATAATTTATCATATTCAAAATTGCTCATTATCTCATTTCCGTCCTGATAATAAGCCTTTGATGCATTATTAAGAATATATGTCAACTCTTTTATTCTATTTACCTTTTCCACATTTTCCTCACTTCTGAGCTTTAAATATTTTTTAGCAATTCATCAAGCTCTGTCTTATTTATATTTCTATAATTTCCTGTTTTCAGATTTCCTATACGGATATTCATAACACGTATTCTGTGCAAATCAAGAACTTTATATGATAATGCTTCGCACATTCTTCTTATCTGTCTGTTAAGTCCCTGGGTAAGAATTATATTAAATGTATAATCGTCAGTCTTTTTTATACTACATTTTCTGGTTACTGTATCTAAGATAGGTACACCATTTGCCATTTTAGCAAGAAAATCATCTGTAATTTTTTTATTAACTCTAACAAAATATTCCTTTTCATGACAATTAACCGCTTTGGCAATTTTGTTTGCTAAATCTCCGTCATTAGTCATAAGAATTAAGCCTGTCGAATTCTTATCGAGACGACCAACATAGAATATCTTCTTTGGATATTTAATATAATCTATTATATTATCTGGATTACTGCGATCAGTAGTACATTCAATACCTGCCGGCTTATTAAATGCTAAAAGGACCATATCTTCTTCAAGTGAAGCTATTTTACCATTACATTCCACTTTATCATTAGAGGTAATTCTCATACCCATCTCGGCTTTTTTACCATTTACATATACTTTTCCGTCAGCTATTAATCTGTCCGCTTCACGTCTTGAACAGATTCCTGAATCACTTAAATATTTATTAAGTCGTATTCCTGATTCATTCTTAGAATTGTCTGTTTTACTCTGAATAAATAATTTCTTCTGCATAATAAAATTCACTTCTTAGCCTAATACCTGTTTAGCAATGTCTACAGATTCCTTAGCATCTTTAGAATAGAAATCCGCACCAATCTTTTCAGCATAATCAGGTGTAAGAACAGCTCCTCCGACCATTATCTTGCAATCAAGATTATTATTTCTTATAAGCTTAATAGTTTCTTCCATAGATACTAAAGTAGTTGTCATAAGTGCTGAAAGTCCTACTAACTTTACATCATGTTCAATTACTGCATCTACAACTTTCTGGTAATCTACGTCTTTACCAAGGTCGATAACTGTATAGCCATAATTCTCTAACAATACTTTTACAATATTTTTACCTATGTCGTGAACGTCACCTTTAACTGTAGCAAGTACAATTTTTCCCTTACTTACAGATTCAGAATTATTTTTGCTTATCACTTCTTTTATTACTGCGAACGCAGCCTGTGCAACATCAGCAGCCATAATTAACTGTGGGAGAAATATCTTTCCTGTTTCAAATTCACTTCCAGCCTTATCAAGTGCAGGAATAAGATGTGCATTAATAATCTCCATAGAGTCCATAGTCTGTAACATTTCTTTAGTTATTCTTGCACCATCATTTTTAAGTCCATTTTCTATTGCATATTCTAATGAATTAGTGTCAGTATTCTTGTCAACTGCATTATTTACTGCCTGTGCCTTTGTTGGTGCTGCTTTAGATGGAAGCATATACTGTAATTGATTATTGTATGCATCTATATATTCAACTGAATTTTTGTCGTGTCCCATTAAGAGTCTGTATGCTCTTACTGTTCCTGACATAGCAGCAATATTAGGATTAATAATTGGCAAATCAAGACCATTTGTAAGTGCCATTGCTAAAAATGTATGATTTACAAGTTCCCTTCCGGGTAAACCAAATGAAATGTTAGATACACCAAGAACAGTCTTTAAGCCTAATTCTGTCTTGACTCTGTTAACTGCCTTAAGCGTCTCTACAACTCCATCCTGTTCAGCAGATGCTGTAAGTGTAAGACAGTCAATAAATACATCTTCTTTAGGAATTCCTATAGAAATGGCATTATCTAATATTCTCTTTGCAATTTCAAATCTTTTATCTGCACTCTTAGGAATACCATTTTCATCTAATGTAAGACCTACAACTGCAGCACCATATTTCTTGACTAAAGGTAATACTGTTTTTAATGATTTTTCTTCACCATTAACCGAATTGACAATTGGTTTACCATTATATACTCTGAGTGCTGCCTCTAATACTTCGGGTATGGTTGAATCAATCTGTAAAGGTGTTTCAGCTATACTCTGGATTGATTTAATTGCCTTAATCATCATTTCTTTCTCATCTACACCAGGAAGACCTACATTTACATCTAAGATTTCTGCACCTGCATGAATCTGTTCTATAGCCTGATTAAGTATATAATCAATATCATTATTTAATAAGGCTTCTTTGAATTTCTTCTTACCTGTAGGGTTAATTCTTTCACCGATAATTCTTGGCTGATTTATAAATACTGTTTCAGTAGCAGAGCAGACAGCAGACTTTTTAATTGCATTTTTATAGTTTGTTGCAAGTCCATTAAATAAATTCGTAACCTCTTTGATATATTCAGGAGTTGTACCACAACAGCCACCTAGAATCTTAACTCCATAATCGGAGAATTTAGTAAGTTGTCCTGCAAATTCTTTTGGAGAAACATTATATTCATTAGTTACAGGATCTGGTAATCCGGCATTAGGTTTTACGACAATTGGTGTATCTGTACATTGTGCTAATTCGTCTATTACATCATATAAATCTTCAGGTCCTAATGAACAGTTTACACCCATGGCATCAACACCTAATCCATCAAGTGTATATGCCATATTTGTAATACCGCAGCCTGTAAATGTTCTGTGATTTTTTTCAAATGTCATAGTACAGACAATAGGTAAATCTGTATTTTCTTTTGCTGCAAGGACAGCAGCCTTTAATTCGTATAAATCTGTCTGAGTCTCAAATACAACTAAATCGGCATCTTTACCGGCAATAAGCTGTTCCTTATATATTTCATAAGCCTCTTCAAATTTCAAAGTTCCCGTAGGTTCAAGCAACTGGCCAATTGGTCCTATGTCAAGGGCTACAAGTGTGTCTGTTCCTTTGCATGCTTCTCTTGCATTCTTTATAGCTGCACTGATAATTTCGCTTACACTTTTACCTGTGGCTTTTAACTTATATGCATTAGCACCAAATGTATTAGCATAAATTACATCCGCACCGGCATTAATGTACATCTTATGAATATCTATAATCCAGTCAGGATTCTCTAAATTAAGTAATTCAGGTATTGCACCTATCTTCATTCCTTTTGCCTGAAGCATCGTACCCATACCACCATCGAAAAATATATATCTGTCTTCTTTCAAAAGCTGTCTGAAATCCATAATTCTACCTATTGCCTTTCTTTAGCCACATTATTTACTGCATTGTGTTCCGTTTTTTCTGAAATTACATGTCTCTTTCAGATTACAGTTGTCACATGACTTCTTATTTTCAACCGTTTTCTTTGATAATCCTACAACACATGTTACCGATTTAAGTGGTGTTAAAAGACAATTCTCATTTGTGCAGACACCAATTCTTTTTCCAGCATCAAGAGTTTCTAATAACTGTTTCTGTGTTGTAAGTGGAAAATCTCCATATCCTACTCCAAAACGCCATGTATTGTTATATTCTTGAAAATCTTTTAGAAATATTTTCTCTACTTCATCGCAGACCTGCTCAATCGCAGCATTGGCAAGAGCATCCATAATCAGCACATTCACCATTCCAGTAGGCTCTGTTCTTCGCATCAGCTTGTCTACATCGCCTGATAATGTTGCACACATAACTACTGCCTTATCACAGTCTTTAAGATGATTTGCTATGGAATGTCCCTTTAGAGTCAACTCTGCACCCACAAGATTAACTCCGTCTTCTAGAACATCAATATCAAATACCTTATAGCAATATCTTGGCTTTATCACTTTTAGTATTTCCATCTCGGACTGCAATATTAATTTAGTCATATTGACATCAGGAAGTGTATCTTTGTATCCTAAATACCTGGCAGCTTCTGCTTTATTAATATTTTTTAAAATAATATCTGAAGTATCCAAAATCTTTCTCCTTACTTCCGTAATATATAAATTAAAATATGTATATGTATTTAACTCTTTTAATTTTTATATTACGATATTTTATATCTATAAACGTTTTATTTATTATATTTATAATAATGATGAAATGCTTTCGCTTATTCTTCTTGCAACATATGGATTATTCATTGTATATAGATGAATACCATCAACTCCATTAGAGATTAAGTCAACTATCTGGTCTATTGCATATGCGATTCCGGCATCGCGAAGAGCTTCCGGATTATGCTCATATTTCTGCATCATCTTTGTGAATTTAACAGGTAAGCTTGCTCCACACATTGATACCATTCTTTCAATTTGATTCTTATTAATAACCGGCATAATACCTGCTTCGATAGGAACATCGATTCCTGCAATTCTTGCTTTTTCAAGGAAATCATAGAAATGTGAATTATCAAAAAATAACTGTGACATAAGATGATCTGCACCTGCATCTACTTTTATCTTAAGATGTTTAATATCATCTATAATTGATTCTGTCTCCATATGCCCTTCTGGGTAACATGCTCCTGAAACTGAGAAATCTCCATGTTCCTTTATATATGTTACAAGTTCGCTTGCATATTTGAAATCATGCTTAGGTGGAATATCAGGATTAATATCTCCACGAAGTGCTAAGATATTCTGTATACCTTTCTCCTTTAACTGACCAAGAATTACATCAATGTCATTCTTAGTACAGTTAACACATGTAAGATGTGCAGCTGAAGTTATATTATACTTGTCCTGTATTACTGAAGCAATCTGACATGTTTTTGAATCAGCTGTATTACCACCTGCACCATATGTAACTGATATAAAAGCCGGATTCAAATCGCTTAATTCGTCTAATGTATTATAAATTGTGTCAATAGAACTTGTCTTTTTAGGTGGAAAGATTTCAAAAGAAAGTACTGTTTTTCCTTCTTTAAATAATTCTGGTATTCTCATAATTTTACCCTTTCAAAATTTTATCATAAAAATAAGGTGCGGATTAACTCTAATTGCAGAATAGATTATATCCTATAATCAGACATAGGAATATAAAAAATATTGACCAGAAACCCATACCCAGATATAATCCGATTGCAATTCCTACTGCAATCCAGAATAATATAAAACCACATATTCTACGCATATATACCATTCTAATTATCATCTTTGTATATAATATGCCTTAGAATTAAATAATATCCTTAGAATTTTATATAAAGATTTGGGTATCAAATGGTGGTTCTGTTTTTGATACCCAAATCTAAATAATCTACATATAAAATATTAGTTATCTACCTGAACTTCCTGTTCATTATATTCTTCATTACTTGATTCTGAACTATCACTATCGTCTTTCTTAGTAAACTTATCGATAAGTCCCGGAACCATATCGAGAATCTTTGTAATTCCGTCCTGTTCTTTAATATTAACTAATTTAGGTTCGCCATTTTTAATTACCAAAACAGCACTTGGTGACATCTTGCTGCCCATACCGCCGCCACCATTATTCTTCTTATCATTATTTGATGCACCTGCACCAATTCCAAATGACACATCTACCAATGGTAAAATAATTGTACCATCAATTGTAATTGCATCTCCTACAACAGTCTTTGTTGTAATAAAATTCTCCATTCCTTTAAATAATGCCTCAACTGTGTTATCAAATGTGTTATTATTCTCTGCCATTTGTCCTCCTTCTTTCTAAAAGCAATTTCAAATTATCATTTTTATAGAGTCTGATTCCAATAATTAATAAAAGATAGCACTGAACCCTTCCTTTAGCATGAATCTCACCATCAAATACCTTATTCTCAAAATCTGGATTAATACGAAATTCTTTAGGCGAACCTCTAAGAATCATATATATTAATCCGAGTAAATTACCAGTATAAGATGGATCGTCAAAACCAAAATGAACATATCCTTTTATCCTTCTTGGTCTGATATGTTTTAATAATATAAGAGCTTCTTTTTTTAAGAAACCAAATGCCTCTTTTGTGTTATCATCACTTATAAATTCTTTTAAATCATTAACATTTTTACATATCTTCTTTATTGTATCACAAAATTTGATAAAACGATATTTAATTTTAATAATTATTGCCTTAATTTTAGAATAAATTCTTGAAAATATATTCTGTTTTTCAACTTTTATAAATTCTTCCGTATTCTCTTCTGTATTCTCTTCTGTATCATTATCTTTATTATTATTTTCTATATTTTCTTCTGTTTTATTGACATTCTCTGCTAACCTGTCACGTTCTTCGTCAATTTTCTTTAACTGCTCATAGACCTCTGGCATCTCAGTCATATTATCCTTAATCTCAGATGACATCTTCTCAAACATCTTAGTTTCTTTATTGATTTTTTCTTCCATTGCCTTAGTTTCTTTATCAAAGAAATGCGTTTTAATACCGAATATTTTAATGCTTAGGCCATCATCTTTATAGATATATTTTACCGAAATGAGATGTAATAAATAAGTTATCTTTATCTTAAAATCAAGATTTTTTACTTTTCTGTCATAAATTGCATCTATGGAATATCTGATTGGAACAAAAAGTATAGCTGCTATGATTAAGATAACAAGACTAATCAGAACTAATATTATGATTCCGATTACCTTTAAAATTGTAAGTAATATATGTAGCATATCTAAGTACTTCTCCATTCCATATTTATTGGTGTCTTTCTACCATATGCCTTACAAGAAACTGACCTGTTTCGTTATAACAGTCCATTAAAATATCCTGCATAACCTCTAATGCTTCATCATATCCCTGAGATATGCCTACTACCGTTAATTTCTTCTTACGGTAATATTTCTGAAGCAATACATAAGACGGATATATCTCTAATGCATTAGCCTCATTAACAGGCAGTGTTATCATATAAATGCCTATCTGAGGCTTTCGTCTTATGGCACGCATTATTATTTTATGTTTCTTTTTTAAAGCCTTTTTTCCAACATAGAGATTATTATACCATTTCATTCAAAAAACCTCAATTTTCATTAATGATACATTTAATGATTTCGATAGCGGCTGATTTCTCAGCTTTATTTGTACAATTAGATAATGAATTATAAACATAATCCTGCACTTCAGTAATATTGTTAAAGAATACAGGAAGTCTTGAAATAATCAGTGCCATTACTGAACGGTTGACCTGTTTCTGGTTATTCTTAAAGAATTCAGTAAGCTGCATTACTAATTCATCTCTGACTGTATTAATATATTCCTTAATATCAAATTCTGTTTCTTCTTCTGATTTCTCTTCAAATATGTTTTTAATATCTGAAAGATCAGCAAACAGACTATCCGAAATAAGGTTCTGCGAAATAAATAATCCCTGATATATATTCTCTGCCATAATACTCTTTATTATACTAAGATGATTATTTTTAATGTTATCAAGGGCAAATTCTTCACCTTCAATTTTACTATGAACTTTCTCAGGAACGCCCTCTAAGAATACGAATAAATCTGTAACCTCATCAGGTAATGTTATATATTCACCTGATGTAAAGTTATTATTAATTTCTTTAATAATCTTCATACTGCATTCAACTTCTTTATCATATTCATCTACATATGGTGCAGACAAAATCATTACATAGGTTCTGTTTACAATTCCCTGAAGCATCATAAAGACATTGGTTTCTTTATCAATAAAATCTGCTGCATATCTTAATTCATTTTCAAGTTTATCGAATTCTTCTTTAGTAATCTTAGAATAATCCACAGCTTTTACCATTTCATAAATCTCATTTAATTCAGAATAATCCTCTAGACCATCAGGTAATGCAAGCATTGATGAGGACTTAAGTACATATACGAAATCATCGATAGTTTCTTTGTCAGTTTTACTATATACACTGAGTCCGTCACTTAATAATTGAAAGAATTTGCTCTTGGTAAGTCTTAATGGTAATTCTGCTATAATTTCACAGATTTTACTGTTAATTACCGTGTTATCTTCGTCAGAGAAAATATATTGCATTATCTCTCTTGTAAAATCTTCATCAGTATATTTTGAATCAACAGTTTCTTCCTTAAATAAATATTCACATCTGTTAGAAACATATTCATATCTTGAGAAAATATCAGCATAAGCTGCTAATATATCAACTGTTTTATATATCTTATTTCTTAAAATATCGATTCTTTCAACAGCTTTCTCCCTGTTCTCATCAACTTTAACATCTACAACATATTCTTTAATTATTGCATTGAATTCTTCTGTATATTCCTTAAGTTTACTATCTTTAATCTCGCCATCACTTACCATCTCATAAAATGTATAGTAATCCATAGCCATTTCAACTGCCGCACATTTATTATATAAATCATTTATATGTCTCGCATATACGGGCAGATTCATCTCAAGATTCTGATTATTATTAATCTCTTTAATTATCTTCTTCAATTTTATTATTCCTTTTCTAAAAAAATTAGTGTTTATTTTTCAGAACAAAATTCTACTTTCTCTCCTGCAAGAATCTTATTAGTTGTTCTTACTGCACACATTTTACCACACATTGAGCAGGTATGTCTCTCTTCAAGTGGTACACTATCATAATATCTTTTTGCTTTCTCTCCGTCAATAGCATATTTAAACATTTCATCCCAGTCAAGTTTATGTCTTGCTGCACTCATCTTGTTATCAATATCTCTTGCACCCTTAATTCCCTTTGCAATATCAGCGGCATGAGCTGCTATCTTAGAAGCTACGATACCCTCTTTAACATCTGATGCATCAGGCAGTCTTAAGTGTTCAGCTGGTGTAACATAACATAAGAAATCTGCACCATTAGCGGCAGCTATTGCTCCACCGATTGCTGATGTGATATGGTCATATCCGGGTGCGATATCAGTTACTAAAGGTCCAAGTACATAGAAAGGTGCTTCGTGACATATTCTCTTCTCAATAGCCATATTAGCAGCTATTTCGTTCATTGCCATATGTCCCGGTCCCTCGACCATTACCTGAACATCTTTCTCCCAGGCTCTCTTAGTCAGATTGCCTAACTCAATTAATTCAGCAATCTGACCGGAATCTGTGCTATCCTCGATACAGCCTGGCCTTAATGCATCACCAAGACTGATTGTAACATCATATTTTCTAAATATTTCCAAAACTTCATCATAATATTCATAGAATGGATTTTCATTACCGGTCATCTCCATCCATGCAAATAATAATGAGCCGCCTCTTGAAACAATATTCATTAATCTGCCTTCACGCTTAAATGTTTCAATGGCTCTTTTATTAATTCCTGCGTGAATAGTCTGGAAATCTACGCCCTCTTTTGCATGTGCTTCCACAACTTTAAGAAAATCTTTAGCTGTAATCTCTAATAAATCTTTCTCTAAATATCCGATTGCATCATACATTGGAACTGTACCAATCATTGCTGGCGAAATCTTAATAAGTTCATTTCTGAAAGTATTAGTTTTACCGTAATTGCTAAGGTCCATAATGGCTTCACAACCGAAATCAATAGCCATTTTAACTTTTTCCATCTCCATGTCATAGTCTTTCATATCACCTGATATACCTAGGTTTACATTTATCTTAGTTTTTAAGCCTTTTCCGATTCCCTCAGGTGATAATGATTTATGATTAATGTTAGCAGGAATAACTACCTGTCCCTTCGCCATAAGTTCTCTAAGTTCATCTGCATCAAAATTTTCCTTAGCTGCAACAATTTCCATCTCAGGTGTTATAATACCTTTTTTAGCTGCTTCCATCTGTGTACTATATTCTCTCATTGATTTTTCTCCATTTCATACTTAACTTTTTTAATAAATCTCTGTACTAAATTTCCTGATTAACTCCCGTTTATAGGAGATTTCTTATCTGCTATAAAAACTATATGTCTTATGCTATCATTTCTTTAAAATCATATATGAATTTATCACTTAATTCTTTCATTAGCTGCTGATTTTCCCTTGTATGTGAATCATATACACCAATTGCCATATATCCACCTGCCTTAGCACCTTTGATGCCTGCTAAAATATCTTCAAAGACAATACAGTTACTTTTAGATATTCCCATTTTATCAGCTGCTTTATCATAAATATCAGGAAACCCTTTTCCACGACTTACTTCTTTAACGGTTGTAATATTCTGAAAATAATCAATTATGTCATTATTAGATAATACAGGCTCTACAAGTCTCATATCTGAAGCAGTGGCAACTGACATAAGCTTATTATTATCTCTAAGATAACTAAGATACTCTTTAACACCATCTTTCAATCTGACATGATATGAATATGCTTCTATTGCCATATCATACCATTCTTTGATAATTTCATCTCTGCTTTCTTTAAGATTAAATCTCTTAATTGTATAATCAGCAGTTGCCTCAAATCCCATAGGTGTTATTGCTTCCATATAGTCTTTAGGTACATCGAAACCTCTTTTACCTAAGAAATCTATATCTATCTGATTCCACACACCCATAGAATCAATTAAGGTTCCGTCCAAATCAAAAATAACTCCATTATATGTATTAATATCTATCATTGTTACCTCCACTAAATATATGTTATTTGATTTATATTCCATTTATAGGATTAAGGTGTCAAAAGGTGCGTAGCACCAACCGTTACAATATATGTGTATGCAAATGAATTTACAATACACATATATTGTGACGGTTAGTCCCTATAAGGGCTTTTGACACCTTAATCTTTACACTAGATGTTTCTCTGATTTTATATCAGTACATCTATGAAGTAAATGCTTCATACATATCTTTAGCAGCTTTTTCAACATCAGGCTGTGCAACAATTGCTGATACCACAGCCAGACCATCTATTCCCATATTCTTAAAATTACCAAGCGTATTCATATTAATTCCGCCTATTACTACTATAGGAATATCGACATTTTTACGAATCTCTTTTAATTCTTCCATTGTAACAGGTCTTGCATCTGTCTTGGTATCTGTTGAATACATTGCACCGACACCTAAATAATCTGCACCATCTTTAACAGCCTTAAGAGCTTCATCTAATTTAGCAGTTGATACACCTATTATTTTATCATCGCCAATTATTCTTCTTACAACATCTGCCGGCAAATCACTCTGTCCTATATGTACACCTGCCGCATCAACAGCCATGGCAATATCTACTCTGTCATTAATTATAAGAGGAACATTGTATTTATCAGTAATCTTTTTGACACTTACAGCCAAATCATAGAATTCTTTCGAAGAACAGTTCTTCTCTCTTAACTGGATTACTGTACAACCTCCTTTTATTGCGAGTTCCACATTCTCCTCAATGGTTGCAGAACTCATTAAATCTCTGTCTGTACACAGATATAATGTATAATCAATTTTATTCTTCATAGTCATTCACCAATCCTAACTAAGTTATATAATCTAATATTTTCAGGATAATCGTCATTTAATAAATCTGTATCTAACCTAACTTTATCATTTCACCCATAATTTCTTCATTTAATCTGCTCAGACCGTTTATTATTTCAATATGATAACTTCCTGTTCCATTTGTTGAAACACTCATTGCTAGTTCACCTGCTATGCCCATAGAAGCTATTCCTGCAATGGCAGCATCATAATAATCAAATTCATTTTCATTAGTTACGGCACCTGCATAAGAACCTACTAAAGCTGAAGTCATACAGCCGGTTCCTGTCACTTTTGATAATAATTTATCTCCATTACTTAATGTAGCAACACGTTCTCCATCAGATATTACATCAACGGCTCCTGTTATGGCTGCCACACAATTATATCTCTTAGCAACATTTTTAGCTACCATAACTGCATCATTGCCTTCATCTTCTGCAGAAGTATCCACGCCTTTAGTTGACACCTCTAATCCGGCTATGTAAGACATTTCTGATAAATTAGCCCTGATTATACTAAATTTTACTGTTTTAAGTAAAGAATTAACTGTATCATTTCTAAAGCCTGAGGCTCCTGCTCCTACAGGATCTAAAATAACCGGAATATTTAGCTGATTAGCTTTCTTGCCCGCTGCTAACATAGATGTTACTGTTCTCTGATTAAGTGTGCCTATGTTAATGACAAGTGCCTTAGATATCGAAGTTATGTCTTCTACTTCTAATAAATCATCAGCCATTATAGGAGATGCTCCTATTGCAAGTATGGCATTTGCACAGTCATTTACCGTTACATAATTTGTTATGTTATGTACTAACGGATTAACCTTTCTGACTTCTGTAATCATTTTAATAATTCTGTCTTTCTCCATTTTCAATCAACCTCTTTCTTATAAAAATAAGAGCAAAATTTCTCATCTGTCAGAATAAAGCAGGTATATTTCATACGTACTTTTTTTCTATAAAAGTAAATAAAGAGGCTGCCAGTGACAGCCTCATGATTTCTCAAATGATTGCTCCCTACGACAGTATTAACCGACAGGTTCAAAGGGTCAGGTTCTACCTTCTCAACTCTTGCGAGTTCCCCTGCAAACTAAGAATATTATCTATCATCATATATTAAATGTCAAGCATTTACGTTATCTTACGATTATCTTTGCCATAAACTCTTTAATCCATACCAAATAATATACTCATCAATATCATACTTTTCAATAAAATTATGACTACACTCATCTACATTTTTCCGTCATCATATACTCTTTTCCCCTCAGTCATTGTCTCTGCATATGTCAGAGACAGCTTTTATTAACTCCTGCCGAGAACTGAACTTCTCGTATAGTTCCAGTCGTTTTAAATTTTACTTGGCTTGATTCATATAGTTTTATGGCATCTGAATCTACTTTTCTAACACGCATAATAAACGCACCCTTTCGCAACATTTTTTCTTGTTGCTAAGAGTGCGTTTATACCAGCGTATTGGAACTAAATATTCTATTTTGATTTTGCAATGTCATTTCCTATACCCAACTCGGCAAAATTTCGCTAGCGTCTATAATTAACATCATGGATTCTTAATTGCTTTGCAACAGCCTTGATGGTTAATTAATAGACGTGCAGTAGTTATAGGTTATTGGAAGTCCGAAAGTATAACCATAATAAATACTATACTACACTAATCTCTGTTAATGAAATACCTGTAATATTTTCCTTTTCGATTAAATCTTTAAATTTTTCAGATACAAATATTGGTATTTCTTGCCTATTTGACAACTTAAAGACATCTGCACCATCCGTTTTTTCAGCATATATACAATATTTACTTACAGTATATATTGTGCCTATTCCTTCAATTTCTGTTTCAAAGTACTTCGATTTATCCAAGCATAACGCATCTACAACTTTAATAATATTGGCAATATAATATTGTTTAAAATCCTCTCCATTATTTGTTTCTTTTATGCCAACTTTCAGAAATTGTATATCTGTATTGACTGACTCTAATAATGTCTTCAACCTGTTTGATACCAAGAACCATCCTTTATCATTGGCAAGATAATCAGTCCAAACATCTCCTTCTTCTTTTGCATAGAAAAACTCAAATCTATCATCCCAGTTTTCAAAAACTTTCCCAGTATTTAGTGCATTTTGCTGAATTCCATAATCATTTTGATAATGGCATATTATATCATTTTCTCTTTCCATATCCATAGATAATTTGTAATATTTCATCAATATTCTCCTTATTTCCAGTAATCTTTATACAGCATATCAGGATTTGATTTTACGTTATTCTTTAAATTATCAAATAACTTAAGGAATATATCTTTGTCTCCTTGTGCAATGTTGTCAAATTGTTTCATACTATCAAGAACATATTCATGATAAGCATTTGGATGACGTCCCTGATGTGGTAGCAATTCTTTATTCCATGCATCATCTAGGTCTAATCCATACCTGTTTGCTATTTCCTCTAACTGAGGAGTATATGTCTTGCTTTTATTTGTTGCATAGTGATGTACTTGATTAGTTTTAGTTGTTTTACCACTCTGGTATGCTAAACACATAGGAATCAAAGCAGTCTTTTTCTATCTATTGCTTTTCTTTTATTCCTATTTCACAATTATC